>DATMBT010000361.1:0-6796 GCA_035559475.1 Gemmatimonadaceae bacterium | reverse complement strand
TCGCCGATGATCGACGGAAAGCCGTGATCAGCGTGGACGACAGTTCCGTCCTGGACGTTGGAATCCTCGCCGATCTCGATACGCTCGGTGTCGCCTCTCACCACAACGAAAGGCCAGATGGAACAACGGGCCTTCAGCGTGACATTCCCGCACACGAATGCGAGTGGATGGATGAACGACATTACCTGGATGGCGAAGGGCGGATGGCAGATGTCGGATCGACTTCGTTGACTCTACCGCCTCAAGTTGCGGAAATACACCTCGACGCCTTCAGCCACACCGCGAGCGTAGGCGTCCTGGAACTCCGGAGTGCGGAGCCCGGCCTCCTGCTCCGGGATCATCAGGAAGGCACCTTCGCATAACACGCTCGGCATCCAGGTGGGACGCAGGACCGCGAGGTTGTCGTAGTTGACGCCGAGGTCACGAAGTCCCATGCGCCTGACCATGCCCGCCTGCACTGCGCGCGCGAGCGGTTCCGACCACGAGTTGAAGTAGTACGAGCCCGTCCCGTTGCGCTCGAAGGGGTTTACGCCATCGGGGAACGCGTTGAGGTGAACGGACACGAACGCGTGTGCATTGGCCCGGCGCGCGATGACCGGTCGATCGATCAGGGCCACCGCGCTCGGACCAGTGCGCGTCATCACGACCGAAGCGCCTCGTTGCTCGAGGTACGTCTTCAACCGTTCGGCGATGCCTAACGTTGCCACCGCTTCGTAAAGCCCGGTCGGCCCGGTCGTGCCGGCAGGCGGGTGACCCGCGTCGACCGCAATGGTGAGGCCCTGCAGCGGGCGGGACGCGTTAATCGCGGGCGTGGCTCGCACGCGCAGCACGAGCGCATTGCGATCCCACATCACGAGGTACCCGAATGGAGCGCCGTGCAGCTCCACGCGATATTCGGCGCGATCGTTCAGGACCTGGCGCCACGTCACGCGGCGAACGATCGAGTCCGTAGACGAAAAGTTGATGATGTCCGTGTTTGACGTCGTCCCGTGCAGCGTGAGGATCAGCGCCTGCGGATCGGCGTCGATTGAATACGCCGGGATCTCGGATACCGGGATTCGGACGTCGGTCCACCCGCCGCTGTTCACGACCCGCGCGTTACCGGCGACGCGTCGCGGTGCCGGGGTGCCCGGCGGCAGCGGTGCGAGTTCCGTCCGGTCCACGAAGACCTGCAGGCCTCCGTCCAGGCGGATTCGAGTCGCGGTTCCGAACTGGCCGGTTACTTCCGCCACCGTTCCCGGGATCAGGAACCACTTGTAGGTACCGCCGGCGAGGGGCCGGCCGATGATGACTCGATCGGTGTCCGGCACGGTGGAAGGAGCGGCTCCCAGACGCGCGTACTGAGGACCGGCGGAGTCGGCGAGCGCGAGCCGAGGCAGGGGCAAGCGCACGCTGTCCCGGCCACGAACCACCTGGACCCAGGCACCGCTGTTCAGCCGAACCGCAGGAACTTCGGTGACGACGACGTTGGTTCCCCTGGCGGCAGAGGCGCCACCAGGTGTGGGCATCATGGGTAAACGAGCCCCGTCCGGCAGCTGCAGTTCGGCCTGGGCGGCACTGGCGATGGTCACGCTGACGCGCACTGGCTCCCATCGCTCCAGCACCATTCGCGAACGAGGGGCAAGCGTGGCAGAGTCCACGATTGCAGGCCCAGTGGATGGCAGAGCCAGTGGCTCAGGGGGAAGGCTGACGCGGTGCTGCGCCCTCACTGTGTCGGATCCCTGCGCCACTTCCAGTTCGTACGCAACAATCGAGTCCGACGGTGAAGGAGGCGGCACCGGGAGGAACGCGAGGAAGCTTCCGTTCGGCTTCACCTCGACGGTTTGACCGTTGATCCGAAGAGTGGCAGTCCCGCTGCCAACCGACCCGAAGATGAAGTTGGAATCGCTGGCTGAAAGCCGGGCTCCGGCCGGTGGATAGACCACGTGCAAGGCTATAGGGCCCACTACAGACGGTATGGGCGGTAGCCCGACCAACGAGGGCGTCTCAGTGATGGGCTGCTCCGTGACCGGAAGCGGCGTCGGTTCTGGCGGAGGGATCCTTGCCGGAGCGGGCCCGTCTGGTCCCGGACTGGGTACGGGTCCGGGCAGACAGGCTGTCCCAATCAGTGCTATCGTTGCAACAGCTTGGCTAACCCCTCTCGTCATGGGCGCAAAGTAGTCGTGGTCGAGAACTTGCGGCAATTGGAACCGAACCGGTGCCATTGCCCGTAAGTAGTACCAGCGGGTTGCTCAGTTGTGGGGTTTGTAGCAATTTCGCTATAACGCCGTCCCGCTTCTGCTTCTTGTACCGGAAAAATCTCCTGGCGAGGAAGAATCCGGTGGCCCGTTGTGCCAATTGTGGTCGCACCAGCGACCTTGATTCGAACCACAATTTCTGCGCCCACTGCGGTTGGCGCATGCGACCGACGGACTCGACCACGGGTGCAATCCCGTCGTCGGGGCGTCGCGTGGTTTTCCACGACCGTCCGGTCTCGGCCGAGGCGGAAGGTCGGCGCACGCTTGCGTCCACACCTTCCGGGATCCGATCGTTGAGGACCGCGCCGTGCCCGAACTGCACGCGCGCCATTGATCGGGCCCTTCACTTTTGTCCGCATTGCGGGCTGAAGACGGGCTTCACGGAAATCCAGCCGACCTTCTGCGGTTCATGCGGAACCCGGATGAGCGACGACCACTCGTTCTGTGCAGCGTGCGGCGAACCGCTCAAGGGTGGCCTCGATTCACCAGGCCTCACGGTCGACACTCAACCGCGCGGCTTGACGCCAATGGTGGCTGGCCTGCAGGGACCGCGGCTTTCCCTGCTCGCTGACGATGGCGATGTCGTGCGGGAGATCCCACTCGAGCGCGGTGAGATTGTTGTCGGTCGCGGTCACGGTGATGTGCAGTTCGACGATGACGACGCGGTGTCGCCGGAACATGCGGTCCTCACCTGGAAGGACAACGCGCTCCACGTGCGTGACCTCGGTTCATCGAACGGCAGCTGGCTCTACATCCTTGCTCCGCAGGCGCTGACTGACGGCGACGTTCTCCTCTTCGGTTCGCAGGTGATCCGGTTCAGGAAACTCTCGTCAGGCTTCCTGCTCGACGACGCCGAACTGCGGCAGGCGGGCTCTCGCACACCGGCGCGTGACGATGCCATGCTGGAGCAACTGCGCGCGGACGGCAGCGTGCGCGACGTGTTGTACCTCTCGCCCGGCCGCACCATCCTCATCGGCCGGGATCATGGTGACTGGGCCTTCCCCTATGACCCGACAATGAGCGCCCGTCACGCGGAGATCAGGTCAGTGCCGCATCGCGACGAATACGTGGTGCGTGACCTTGGTTCACGGAACGGCATCGGCGTGCTGGTCCGTGGGGAGCGCGCGGTGAGAGGTGGCGAGCGGCTGTTGTTCGGTCGCAAGATGTTGCGGGCCGACCTCGCGTGAGGTCCGCCGGGGCCGGCCCGGCGCCAGCCCGGCGACGTTGACGCGAACCTGATGCCGACCACCTCCGGGGAATACGTGATCCCAACGGGATCAAGAGATGAGCACGACCGTCCGCACGCGCCGGTCGTGGTCCAGGTTTTCGCGCAGACCGACGTCGGGCGCACCCGCGAGCATAACGAGGATTCGTTCATCGTCGTGAACCTGAGCGAGGGAGAGCCGCTCCGGTTCGAGCGACTCATCGAGCAGCCCGCGGATCCGGCGGCGACCCTCTTCATGGTCGCGGATGGCATGGGTGGCGCGGCAGCAGGCGAGGTCGCATCGGCGACCGCGGTGGACGTGGTGCTGCGGCACCTGCGCGAGAAGCTGGCCAACCGTCGGGGCGTTTCGCCCGCGGACCTTGCCGCTGAATTGGCTCGCGCCGCGGAGAAGGCCAACTGGTCGATCTTCCAGCAGGCGGTGAACAAGCCGGAACTGCGCGGAATGGGCACCACGGCCACGATTGCCGCGCTGCTCAATGACACGATCTACCTCGCGCAGGTTGGTGACAGTCGCGCGTACCTCGTGCGAAGCGGCGTCGCGACCCAGCTGACGAAGGACCAGTCGCTGATGCAGAAGCTGATCGAGGCAGGCGAGTTGACCGAAGAAGAAGCCGCAATGAGCGAGCGCCGCAACATCATCCTGCAGGCGCTGGGACCCGAAGCCAACGTGAAGGTGGACGTGACCGTGCAGGCACTGAGGCGCGGCGACGTGCTCCTCCTGTGCAGCGACGGTTTGTCAGGCCTGGTGCGCCCCGACGACATGGCGCGCATCGTGGACGAGGAGCTGGACCTGTCAGTGGCCTGCGACCGGTTGGTCGCGATGGCGAATGACCAGGGTGGCCCGGACAACATCACGGTGGTGGCGGCCCGCTTCGAAGGACCCGGCCTTGGTGTCGCGCGCACGGCAGACCCGGTGGGCTACCGCGAGTTCTCCCCGTCAAAAGTTGACGAAGGCATTGTCCCGCCAACGGAAAACCCGGATGCGGTCACGCAGCCCTGGCCGGTCACGCCGGTGGCAGCGGTTGATGCCGCGCGGAAACGTCGCGGCGAACTCTATTCGCGACTGATCGCGCTCCTCGGCCTGTTGATCCTCGTCTTCGCGGTCTGGAAGCTGTTTATCTGAATTTGATTTGCGCGGTTTGGTTAACACGCGGATCACGCGAATGAGGCGAATTCTCGCGGATTGAAACCAAAAAACAAAAGTAAAAAAAACGAATTGCTCCGAAAAAGATATCCGCGTCAATTCGCTGAATCCGCGTGATTCGCGAGTTCCCGGTGTTGATTTTCGCGGGCTAACCTGCTGGGGTCAGTTTCCCAAGAATACGCGGACCGCGGGCGCCGGTAACGGTTACCACGTTCCCTGGCCTGCCCTGCAGAAAGAGGCGGCCAAGCAGGGCGAACGCCACCGCTTCCTTGGCTTCGCCGTCGAACCAGACGTCGGCAAACCGCCGGACGGTCACACCGCCTAACGCGGACTGGATCGCTTCGACCAGCGCGGGGTTTTCCGCGCCGCCGCCGGACACGAGCACCTCGGTCACCGGTTCTGGAATGAAGCGGCGAAACGCGTCGGCAATGCTGAGAGCCGTGAGCGCCACGGCGGTTGACACGAGGTCTCCCGCTGTCGCATCCGGACTATGGCGCTTACAGCTCGCGATGAATGTGGCGATCCAATCGGGACTGAACAACTCCCGCCCTGTCGATTTTGGCGGGGGCGCGGAGAAGTATGGCAAGGACAGTGCCTCGCTGACCGCGGCCTCGATCACAGATCCGCTGCGCGCCAGCTTACCGCCTTCGTCATACCGTGCACCCGGGGCCACCGCGCGCGTAACCGCGTCAATGACGACGACCCCTGGACCGGTATCGAACGCACGGACGGAAGACAGCTGCCCCGCCGGCGGAACCACGGTGACGTTGCCGATACCACCGAGGTTCTGGAGCGCACGCCACGAGGTGGGATGGGCAAAGAGGATCGCGTCGGCAATGGGAACCAGCGGCGCCCCCTGCCCTCCGGCGGCGACATCGCGCACCCGGAAGTCCGAGATCACGTCGATGCCAAGGCGCTCCGCGATAACCGCCGACTCGCCGAACTGCCACGTGGAGTGCCCAGGCACGTGCCACACCGTCTGGCCGTGGGAGGCAATCGCGGCGACGTCCCCGCGCGGGACTCCGGCGTCTGCCAGCACCGCCACCGCCGCGTCGGCGAGCCAATTCCCGAGGTCGAAGTTGAGCCGGCAGTACTCGTCAGGCGTGCAACCCCTGAGTGCTCCCGCGAGGCGGTCGCGTTGGGTGGCGCTATAGGGGAGCTGGCGGAAGGCGAGGAGCTCGGCGCTGGCGTCTTCAGTGAAGCGAACCACCGCTGCGGAAATACCGTCCAGCGAGGTGCCGGACATCAGGCCAACAACGATGTCGGTGGTCGGATGTCGGAGGTCGGATAAACTGCCTGGAGCAGGATTCAGATCGGAATCGATTTGCAGCTTATCCGACATCTGACCTCCGACCTCTGACCTCCTGCTCATGGATCCCCCACGACGCGCCGTATCAAGCCTCCCGCCTGCGCGATGCGTTTCACCGCCTCGTCGCGGCCAAGCTTCGCCCGGTGCATAACGATCGCCACCTTCACGCTGCCGTCAGCCGCCTCGAGGAGCTTTCGCGCGTCGTCGCGGGTGATGCGGCATGACTCCATCAGGATTCGCTCGCTCCGATCCTTGAGCTTCAGGTTTGTGGCGCGCAGGTCCACCATGAGGTTGCCCCACGTCTTGCCAATGCGGATCATCGCGCCCGTGGTCAGCATGTTGAGGATCATCTTGGTCGCGGTGCCGGCCTTGAGCCGCGTTGAACCGGTGACCACTTCCGGGCCTGTTACCGCCACGATGGCGACGTCCACCAGTCGCGTGACGTCGGGTGAGATCGGCGTACAGGCAACGACCATGGTGCGAGCACCGATCTGCTCCGCCCGCGCGAGCGCGCCGCGCACAAACGGCGTGGTCCCGGACGCCGCGATACCAACCAGGCAATCCTGGTCCGAGACTCCCCTTTCATCGACCGCCTTCGCGCCGTTTTCGGGGAGATCTTCGGCGCCTTCCTGGGATCGGAACACGGCCTGCGGGCCACCGGCGATAATCCCCTGCACCAGATCCGGATCAGTGCCAAACGTCGGAGGACATTCGCTGGCATCGAGAATCCCCAGTCGGCCGGATGTGCCGGCACCGACGTAGAAGAGACGACCGCCGCCGCGAAAAACTCCTTCGATGATCGTGATGGCGCTCGCGATTTCGTCGCTCTGCGATGCGACAGCATCGGCCACGGTGCGGTCTTCCGCGTTCATGAGCGCCAC
>DATMBT010000360.1:0-8563 GCA_035559475.1 Gemmatimonadaceae bacterium | reverse complement strand
GATGCCGCTGGGGACTGTGCGCCGCAACTGGGGCGCCGAGTGGAAGGCAGCTTCGATTCGATGGTACGATCACAACAGCGCGATCACATTCGCCGGCGAACATCTCGCGTGGCGCCAGAACTATCTCGACCTCGATCCGACTTACACCGACAAGTTCGGGGATCCCCTGCTCCGGTTCACACTCGACTGGACAGAACACGAGCACCGGCAGCGCGAAGTGGCAAGCGAAGTGGCGCGCCGTATTGCCGTCGCGATGGGTGGCACCGTTGACGCTTCGCGCCCGACCCGCGGCCGGTACGATGTTACGCCGTACCAGAGCACCCACATTCAGGGAGGGGCGGTGATGGGCACGTCGCCAGAAACGAGCGTCGTAACGACGCGCCTGCAGCACTGGGATGTGCCGGACCTCTGGGTCGTGGGCGCGTCGGCATTTCCACAGAACCCATCGCACAACCCGACGCTTACCGCAGTGGCTGTGACCACCTGGGCGGCGGACGCGCTGATCGACAAGTATCTCAAACAACCCGGGAAGCTCGTCTGAAGATCAGCAGGCCGCGGTGCACACGCTCCTCCGACTTTCGAAGTGGCCTCCATGATATCGCTGCTACTCCCGTCGTGCCTTCACCGGCCGCCCGCGAAGCTTTGTCCGCTTCAAGGCCCTGACGATTTCGTCAGCACTCCGGTCCGGGACTTCGACCAGCGAGAACCTGTCCGTAATCTCGATGGCGCCAATCAGCCGTGAATCGATTCCGGCTTCGTTGGCGATCGCGCCCACGAGGTCCGCGGGCCGCACGCCAGCATCCCGGCCAAGCGGTACATGGATCCGCACGTAATCGCCTGTGTCATTGCCCCGCAGTCCCCGACGTTTTCCGGATGGCCGGTCTTTCCCGTCCGCATTCCGCGGCCGCGGGCGTGACGAAGGCGCGCCTCTGCCTCCCATTGAAACGGTGCGCGCGCTCGAAGGAGTTCCGCGCGTCGCCACGTCTGGAGCTGTCAGGTCGAGTTCCTTGCGATCCACCTCGCTCGGCGCCGTCGCTTCATGCGCAACCTTTGCAGCCGCCGCTGCGATCGCCAATACGTCGTAGTCGTTTGCGAGCGCTTCAACGATGACGCCAAAGGATTCGAAGTCGCCTGCCTCCAGTACGTCACGAATAGTCGTAATCGTGCGCTCCATGCGGCGGGCACGGATGTCGAGCACCGTTGGAGGCGTCAGGATGGGAATCTTTCGCTGACCTGCCTGTTCGATGGCTCTCAGCAGCCGCGTCTCCTTGGGTTCCAGCAGCGTGATCGCGACCCCTTCCTTCCCGGCGCGCCCCGTTCGGCCGGTTCTATGGATGTAGGCATCAGGTGATGCCGGTATGTCGTAGTTCACCACATGTGAGAGATGGCCGATATCCAGGCCGCGGGCCGCGACGTCCGTCGCGATCAGCATCTGTGTGGTGCCTTCCCGGAAGCGGCGCATAACGCGATCACGCTGGTCCTGGGACAATCCCCCATGGAGTGGTTCGGCAGCGTAGCCACGGGCACTCAGCACTTCGCTGAGTTCGTCCACTTCAGTGCGAGTTCGGCAAAAGATGAGCGCCGCTGCGACTCCTTCCATGTCCAGCACGCGACCCAACACCTCGGTTTTGTGCTGCCTCGGCACCACGTACGCAACTTCACGCACACGCGGTGCCTTGCCGGCCACCGCTGCCTCGCGCCCGATGGTCACACGAACGGGATCTTTAAGGTGCTTCTTCGCGATGGATGCGATTCGCGGCGCTATCGTCGCGGAAAAAAGGGCGGTCTGACGCTCGGCTGGAAGTGTCGTCAGGATCGCCTCGAGTTCTTCGGCAAAGCCCATGTCCAGCATTTCATCGGCTTCATCGAGAACGACGATTCTGACGGTGGACAGGTCGATACTGCGGCGACGCACGTGATCGAGGATGCGACCGGGGGTCGCGACCACCACGTCAACTCCGCGTCGCAAGGCGCGGAGCTGGAGCTGCATGGCCTGGCCGCCGTAGATGGGCAGGACATGAACGTGGAGTGATTTCCCGTAGCGGTGGACTGCCTCTGCCACCTGCATGGCGAGTTCGCGCGTGGGGACGAGCACCAGCGCGCTTGGCGCAGCCCGATCCGCGCTCGAAAGGGCGGCGACTCGCTGCAGGATGGGCAAGGCAAAGGCGGCTGTCTTCCCCGTTCCAGTAGCTGCCTGGCCCAGTAGGTCGCGCCCGTTCAGGAGCGCCGGAATCGCTTCGCGCTGTACAGGAGTCGGCTCTTCGTAGCCGAGCGCGGATAGCGTGGTTGTCAGGTTGTTGTCGAGGCCCAGTGCTGCGAAGCCCTGCGCATCGCTGCTCTCATCTTTGTTCGTTCTGGTTTTCATGACGTAAGTAAATGTGTCCGAGCGCCAAAGCCCACTTGCTGCACACCGAGGTCAGCGGCGCGGGTGCGACCGGTTGAGACCACACCACATCCGCCCCAGACCTGCTGCTAGGTTACTACGTGCCCAAGCGAACTGCGCGAACACGATGACCCGGCTCTTCTCCCGCGTCTTCTCGCGCGCGCCCGTTGTGCCTCCGGAGATGCTCGCCGGACCCATTCGCGGCGACCTGCTGGGGGCGGATCAGCTGGCCGAGCGAGCGCGGGTGGTCGCGCGTGGGGAACGACTACGCGAAGCGCGGGCCAGCGGTCGGTCGGCGCCACTGCTCGAGCGCTTGCGCGAAACACGCCACATCCTCGACGTCGCGCATCGCCGGCTCATCAAAGCCGCCCAACAGGATGGGGCCGTGGGGCCGGCTGGCGACTGGTTCCTCGACAACTACTTCGTGGTGCAGGAGCACATCCAGGAAGTCCGGGCGAGCCTTCCGAGGGGCTACTACCGGGAGTTGCCCGAACTGTCTACGGGACCGCTGGCTGGCTATCCGCGGGTCTACGAGCTCGCCATCACGCTGATCTCGCACACCGAAGGGCGCATCGATGTCGACAACGTCGACCTTGTGGTTGCCGCGTTCCAGGAAGTTGCGCCCCTGCGCATCGGAGAACTCTGGGCCATTCCGGCCATGTTGCGCCTCGGCCTGATTGAGAGCGTACGCCGAATGACGCTGCGCACCGTGCAGCGGCTGGATGAGGTGGAACGCGCAGATCAGATGGCGGCGCGACTGGTGGACGCCAGCGATGCCGGTCCCGACGAACTGAGACTCGCCGTCGCCGCTCTACAGGACACGGACGCATCGCTCCACCCGATTTTCATCTCCCGCTTCCTGCAACGCTTACGCCTGTCGCGCGGCACGTTTGCGCCACTCGCCTGGTTGGAGCGGTGGATCGCCGACGAGAGCATGAGCGGCGAGGAAGCGTCGACACTCTCCGTCCAGCGCCTGGCCATGACCCAGATGGTCATGGCGAACAGCATCACCAGCCTGCGCTCAATCGCGCGCATGGATTGGCGCACGTTCGTGGAACGGCAGAGCGTCCTGGAGGCCGCGCTGCAACGCGATCCCACGCAGCACTATCCGCGGATGACGTTCGCTACCCGCGACCAGTACCGCCACGTCGTCGAGCGCATCGCTGCGCGAACCCACACCGATGAAGCGACGGTCGCGGAGGCGGCCCTCACGTTGGCCCGTCGCGGGTCAAAGACCGGCGAAGTCCCTCACGATCCAGTGCGCTCACACGTGGGCTATTACCTCCTGGATCACGGCCTCGAGGAGCTCGAAACGCTCACCGGGTATCGGCCGAGGCTTCGCGAAACCGTGCATCGCTGGATCCGGCGACACCCCAACGTCGTCTTCGTTGGCGGCGTGCTCGCGGGAACGCTGTTGACGATGGCCGCCTTCCTCTTGTTAGGCGGTCCGAAGGCTTCGCCCGCGTGGCTCGCGGTGTTGCTCCTCACACTGATTCCTTCCAGCGAAGTCGCGATCAGCGTCGTGAACCGATTGGTGGTCGCCTTTCTCCCTCCGGCCCTGCTGCCCAAGCTCGAGCTGCGGGAGACGGGCGTGCCTCCAGAACTTCGCACCGCGGTCGTGATTCCCACGCTGTTCGCCAGCGTGGACGGCGTGACCGACAGCCTCGAGACCATCGAGGTGCAATATCTCGCCAACCGCGAAGCCCACCTCCACTTCGCCATCCTCAGCGACTTCACCGACGCGCCAGCCGAGCGTGAAGAAGACGACGACGCCATACTCCGCGCCGCCGTCGATGGTGTGCGCGCGCTCAACGCGCGCTACGCGCCGGAATCGAACGACGCCTTCTACCTCTTTCACCGCGACCGACGCTGGAACCCGGCCCAGGGCGTCTGGATGGGGTGGGAGCGCAAGCGAGGCAAGCTGGCGCAATTCAATCGTTTCCTCCGCGGCGGGGCGCAGAACGCGTTCAGCACGATCGTCGGAAACGTGGAGCCATTACGTGGCGTGCGATACGTCGTGACGCTCGACGCCGACACCGTCCTGCCTCCCGGTGCCGCGCCGTTGCTGGTTGGCACGCTGGCGCATCCGCTGAACCGCGCCGTCTACGATGAGGCACGCGGACGCGTCCTGCGCGGCTACGGAATACTGCAGCCGCGTGTGGGCGTGTCGCTTCCGAGCGCCAACCGCTCCCGCTTCGCCGGCATCCAGTCGGGATATCCAGGCATTGACCCGTACACCACCGCGGTGTCGGACGTCTACCAGGACCTGTATCACGAGGGGAGCTTCACCGGAAAGGGGATCTATGACGTCGACGCGTTCGAACGCGCCACGCGGGGTCGCTTTCCGGAAAATCGGTTGCTGTCGCACGACCTCATCGAAGGCAGTTACGCGCGCGCCGGTCTCGTCACGGACATCACCGTCTATGACGACTATCCGGCGAGCTACTTCACCTACACACGGCGGAAACACCGGTGGCTGCGCGGCGACTGGCAACTCCTTCAGTGGCTGACGTCGCGTGTGCCGGGCCCTGACGGGTTCGAGCCGAACCGCCTGTCCGTCCTCTCACGCTGGAAGCTGTTCGACAACCTGCGGCGCAGCGTCGTCGAGATCGCGCTCGTCGCGCTCTTCGCCGCGGGTTGGTGGGTCCTTCCCGGATCACCGTTGCGATGGAACGTGTTGGCGTTGCTGGCGCTCGCCGCGCCATGGATGATCGCGCTGCTCATTGATGCGCTACGACCGCCGCTCGACAAGTCCTGGCAGTCGTATTACGCCGGCGTTGGACGAGACCTGCTGACCAGCACCGCCCAGTTGCTGCTCACGGTGGCGTTCCTGCCGCACCAGGCCTGGATTTCGCTGGACGGTATCGCGCGCACGCTCTGGCGCATGGCGGTTTCGCATCGCTACCTGCTCGAGTGGCAGACCGCACACCATGTGGAGCGACAGCAGCGCGAAGACTCCCGTGCGGCGTGGAGAGACATGTGGCCGGTCTCCGTCGCCGCCCTGGCGCTCCTCGTGACCGTGGGGCGGGAAACTCCGGCTATTGCGCCACTCTTTCTCCTGTGGGCAGGCTCACCACTTCTCGCCCGCACGTTGAGCCGATCGGCCGTCCGGCGTCGCCACAGGCTGTCGGAAAAGGAACGCGCCGACGCCCTCCGATACGCCGAGTTGCAGTGGCGCTACTACGAGCGGTTCGTGTCCGAATCGACGCACTGGCTGGCCCCGGACAACGTACAGGAGGACCCGGAGCCCGTCGTGGCCATGCGAACGTCACCAACGAATATCGGGCTGCAGTTGCTGGCAATCGTCTCAGCGCACGACCTCGGGTTCATCACACTGGACGATATGGCCCGGCAGCTCGAGCTGGTCATGCGCAGCATGGAGCAGTTGCGGCGCTTTCGCGGGCACCTGTTCAACTGGTATGACCTGCACGACCTGCACGTCCTCGATCCGCCCTACGTGTCCACGGTGGACAGCGGCAATCTCGCCGGTCATCTCATTGCGTTACGCCAGGCGCTGCTCGCGCTCGCGGGGACAACGCCTGACACGCCGGAACTGACAACGCAATTGCACGCGCTGGCGGGGCGCGCCGACGACTTCGCCGGCGAGATGGATTTCGGGTTTCTCTACGACCGGCGACGCGAGTTGTTCGCGATCGGGTATCACCTCACCAGCCATTCGCTGGACGACTCGTATTACGACCTGCTCGCGTCCGAAGCGCGCCTGGCCAGCTTTCTTGCCGTAGCGCGGGACGATGTCCCCGTCGAGCACTGGTTCCACCTCGGTCGCACCCTCACGCGCTCGGCGCGCTCCACCGCTCTCGTCTCGTGGAGCGGTAGCATGTTCGAGTACCTGATGCCAACGCTGGTGATGCGATCGTACCCGTTCACGCTGCTGGACCAGACGTACCACAGCGCGGTCGAGCGCCAGATCGCCTATGGCGCGAGCCACGGCGTGCCGTGGGGCACGAGTGAAAGCGCGTACAATCTCCGGGACCGGCACCACACCTATCAGTATCGCGCGTTTGGTGTCCCCGACCTCGCGCTCGAGCGGCGCATCGGCAACGACCTCGTTGTGGCCCCGTACGCGACGGCACTGGCGCTTGCCGTCGCGCCGGAGCGCGCGCTCGCGAACCTGTCCCGCCTGGAGGCGAAGGGCGCGTTAGGCACGTACGGGTTCTATGACGCGCTGGACTACAGTCGCCCCGATCCCGGCAGCCGGTATGCCATCGTGCGCAACTACATGGCGCACCACATCGGCATGACCATGGTGGCGTTGACCAACGCACTGCGCGCGCGGGTCTGGCAGCGACGGTTCCATAGCGACCCCCTCGTGCGATCAGCAGAGTTGCTGCTGCACGAACGGATTCCGCGCCGAATGCTGCTCCAGGAACCGCGCCCGCTCCGGCATCTCCAGGTGCTTCCCGACCCCGCCCTCGAGCGTCCCGTGGTCCGCGAGATCGACACCGTCGATACGGAAGAGCCGCACGTGGCACTGCTCGGCCGCCTGCCGTACACGATCATGATCAGCCATTGCGGCGGCGGCTACAGCCGGTACGAAGACCTGGCGGTCACTCGCTGGTGCGCCGACGGCACCACCGATCAGACCGGCCAGTTCTGCTACATCCGGGACGTCCAGTCCGGTCGCGTGTGGTCGACGGCGCATCAACCGGTTTGCGCGCCGGCCGACTGGTACCAGGCTCGTCTCGCGACCGATCGCGTGACGTTCCATCGGCGCGACGACGGCATCGAGACACGCACCGAAGTGGTGGTGACACCGGTGGACGGCGCCGAAGTGCGACGGGTGACCGTGAGCAATGAGACCGAGTCGGTGCGTGAACTCGAGCTCACGAGCTACGGCGAGATCGTGATTGCGACTCACGAAGCCGATCGACAGCACCCGGCGTTTTCGAATCTCTTCGTCCAGACCGAGTGGCATGCCTGGTGCTCGGCGCTCACTGCCACGCGTCGACCGCGCTCGGCTACCGAGAGAACACTCTGGTGCGCCCACGTGGTGGATTCTGGCGGACCCGAACGCATCGGCAAACCGAGTTACGAGTCGGATCGGGCGCGTTTTGTCGGGCGCGGTCGAACCACACGCGATCCGGTGGCGCTCGAGGCGATTGGCCGCCTCACAGGCACCACGGGCGCGGTGCTCGATCCGGTGTTTGCGATTCGGGTGCGGGTGCGACTGGCGCCGGGTAAGTCGGCCTCGGTCGCGTTCACGACGATCGTTGCCGAAAATGCGGAGCGCGTGTTCCAGCTCGCCGACCGATACCACGATCCAAGCACCGCGCAGCGCGCGCTCGACCTGGCCTGGGCGTCGACGCAGGTGGAGTTGCGCGAACTCGGCGTGTCGCCGTCGCAGGCTGCGGTCTTTCAGGAACTTGCCGGTCACCTGCTCTATGGCAACGCGGCCCTTCGTGTAGCGGAGCCGGAGTTACGCCGCAACCGTGGTGGGCAGCCGCTACTCTGGGAGCAGGGCATCTCCGGCGACTGGCCCATTCTGTTGGCGACCATCGAGAGCACGGACGGACTCCCGACCATCACGGAGCTGTTCGCGGCGCATCATTACTGGCGACGGCGTGGGATGCGCGTCGATCTCGTGATCCTGAACGAACATCCTTCCGGCTACTTCCAGCCGCTGCAGGAGCGAATCAGCGCCGCGATGTTCGGGTCCAGCGATTCAGCGATTGGTGAGCAGCCGGGCGGCGTCTTCATTCGCCGGCGCGACCAGTTGGCGCCCGGCATCCTCGAGATGATCCGCGCGACAGCGCGCGTCGTGATGGCGTGTGATGGGCGAACGCTGGGCATGATGTCTGAGGAGTGGCGCGGTCCCACGGAGCGCGACGACGAGACGCCGGCACCGCCAGTGCGCGCGCGCGACACTGGGCAACGCCTTGCCGATCGGATCGCGGAGGTTCGGTACCTGCTTAAACCCGGTTCGCGGCCGATCACTCCCGCTCGTTCACCTCGCATCACTGCGCTCGCCTCCGGGAACGGAAGCAATCAGCAATTGCCGTCGACGAACACCAATCTGCTGTTTGACAACGGGACCGGCGGACTGACATCCGACGGAGACTATATGGTGCGCGTGCGCGGCGACCTCCTGCCACCCGCGCCCTGGGCCAACGTCATCGCCAACGCGCGCGGAGGGTGCATCGTCACTGAGCGGGGCGCCGG
>DATMBT010000359.1:0-4592 GCA_035559475.1 Gemmatimonadaceae bacterium | reverse complement strand
CGGTAAGGCGTGCGCTCGGAGTCCTGGATAGCGCGGCGTTCGTCGGCGCCGGCGCACGGGTGTGGCACGCGCCTCAAGGGGCGCAGGAATATTCGCCACCGCTGACGACCCTCCCGGCAGACGTCCTCGCTGCGGCCCCGTTGTTCGAGGACGCTGACGGCGACAACAGCGGCACGATGCCCGCCCTCGAGGACATCCCCGTTCCACCGTTGTTCCAGTTGCGCCGCACGTACCTGCTCTACGAACACGACGAGGGCGTCGTGCTCATCGACCAGCACTCGGCGCATGAGCGCGTGCTATACGAACAATTCATGGAGCAACTGACGAGCGGCGGCGCCACGTCGCAGCGATTGTTGATCCCCGAGACCATCCACCTCTCGCCGCGCGATGGGGAGTCACTCGAAGCGCACCGCGATGCATTCGCGCGCCTGGGTTTCGAGCTCGAGGCGTTCGGCGGGCACTCGGTGATCGTCCATGCGGTCCCGATGCCCCATCGTCGGTTTGACGCGTTGAAATGCCTTCGCGAATCGCTGGCTGCGCTGAGCGGCGACCGCGGGGCCACCGCGCACGCCGGCCATGAGAAGCTCGTTGCGACCGTTGCCTGCAAGGCGGCCATCAAGGCCGGCGAACCGCTGGCGCCTGACGAGATGCAGGCGCTGTTTCGCGCGCTGCTGTCGACCGCCTTACCCGCCCATGACGTGCATGGCCGCTCGGGGATTATTCGCCTGACCTGGGATGAACTCGATCGGCGATTCGGCCGGCGCTAGCCTGCCGGTCATTTGCGGACCCACCGCGTCAGGAAAGTCCGGCCTCGCGCTCCGCATGGCGGAAACGCTTGGTGCCTCGATCATCTCCGCGGATTCTCGTCAGGTGTACCGCGGCCTCGACATCGGAACGGCCAAGCCTGACGAGTCCGAGCAGCGGCTCGTGCCGCACTTCGGCATCGATGTCGCCGAGCCTGATGAGCGGTACAGCGCTGCGGAGTGGTCAGCGGCGGTTCCCGGGTGGATGGCGGCCATTGAGGCCTCAGGGCGGAGGTCGCTCCTGGTCGGGGGGACGGGCTTCTACCTGCGTGCGCTGTTCGAGCCGCTTTTTGACGAACCGTCGATGGACCCGGGGCGACGCACGTCTGTGCGCGAGCTGCTGGCGGGCATGTCCGCTGAGGATGTCCACCGATGGACCCAGGCCATCGACCCGGCACGCGCGTCGCTGGGTCGTGCCCAGCGTGAACGGGCGATCGAGGTCGCGCTGATCACAGGGCATCGCATCAGTGACCTTTACCGTGACCGGCCACGGGCACCGTCCATGACCGCGCGCTATCTTGTCCTCGATCCCGGCCCCAGCCTGGCGGGGTCCATTGCGGCCCGCGTGGACAGCATGCTGGCCGCTGGCTGGCTCGACGAGATTCGACGTCTCAACGAGCGAGTGGACCCCGACGCCAGGGCGTGGACCGCCACGGGATACGATGTGATGCAACGCGTCGTGTCTGGTGAGCTCACACTCGACCGGGGTCGGGAACTCGTGATCATCGCAACGCGCCAGTACGCCAAGCGCCAGCGGACATGGTTCCGGCACCAGCTGGCTGGAGAGCGTGTCCTGCGGCTCGATCCACGCGCGCCGGAAACGTTCGA
This sequence comes from Gemmatimonadaceae bacterium, assembly GCA_035559475.1. Taxonomy (GTDB): domain Bacteria; phylum Gemmatimonadota; class Gemmatimonadetes; order Gemmatimonadales; family Gemmatimonadaceae; genus JABWBJ01. The sequence goes on along the minus strand of DATMBT010000359.1, from coordinate 2,961 downwards.
TCGTGCGGTACGATGGTTCCAGGACCTGGAGGGGGAGGGGGCGCAGTGAAGATCGGCATCACGTGTTATCCGACATACGGCGGCTCCGGGGCCATGGCCACGGAACTGGGCATCGCGCTCGCTCGGCGTGGGCACGAGATCCACTTCATCACGTACCAGCAGCCGTTCCGCCTGCCGTCGTTCCTGCCCGGCGTCTATTTCCACGAAGTCGACGTGGGCCGATACCCGTTGTTCGAGTATCCGCCGTACGACCTGGCGCTCGCCGTGCGGATGCACGAGGTCGTGCGGACCCACGGACTCGACCTGCTGCACGTGCATTACGCGATCCCGCACGCGACGAGCGCGTGGATCGCGCGCGAGATGCTGCACGAATCCGCCGACGACATCGCCGTGGTCACCACGCTGCACGGCACGGACATCACCATCGTCGGGCAGGATCACTCGTTCCACACCATCACCAAGTTCTCGATCGAAAAGTCGGATCGTATCTCGGCGGTGTCCCGGTTCCTTCGCGACGAAACCATCTTCACCTTCGGCTGCGCCGGATGTGAAGTCGAGGTGATCCACAACTTCATCGACCCGAACCAATTCGACCGGCGTACGCAAGCGGCGGTGCTGCGGAAGCAGTTCGCGGGCAAGCGCATCCTGATGCACATCTCGAATTTCCGCGCCGTGAAACGCGTCGTGGACGTCGTGCGGATCTTCGCCCGCGTCCGCCCCGAGGTGCCATCGGTACTCGTTATGGTCGGTGACGGCCCCGATCGGGTGGATGCGGTCGATGAGGCCAGGAAACTTGGTGTCGAGGACGACGTGCACTTCCTCGGCCGCATCGACGATGTCGCACCGCTCCTTTCGTCGGCGGACCTGTTCCTGCTGCCGAGTAATCGCGAGTCGTTCGGCCTCAGCGCACTGGAGGCACTGGCGTGCGGTGTGCCGGTGATCGGCTGCAACGTAGGTGGCCTGCCGGAAGTCGTTCGCGATGGCGAGACCGGCGTGCTTCGCGCTCCTGGTGATATCGACGGCATGACGGCTGGCGCCCTGGACATCCTCTGCGACCAGCAGAAGTGGAACGCGATGAGCGAGCTGGCCGCGAGCGATGCGCGTGCCCGGTTCTCGGAAGACGCGATCGTTCCGCTGTACGAGGCGCTGTATCGCAAGGCGGTTGCCGACCGCCCGCGTCCGGCTTCAGCACGACCCGCCACCGCATGACCGATTTCCAGGCGTTGGTGCTTGGGCTCATCCAGGGACTCTCGGAATTCCTTCCCATCAGCAGTTCAGCGCACCTCGCGCTGACGCCCTGGTTCTTCGGGTGGGAGCCTGGCGGTTTGGCGTTCGATGTCTCCCTGCACATCGGGACGCTCGTGGCCGTGGCGTGGTACTTTCGTCGTGAGTGGTTCGCGCTGGCGCGATCCGGGATATCCATCGTCAGGCAGCGCGCCGTTCGCACGACAGAGGAATGGCGGCTGGTGTACCTGGTCGTCGCCACGATCCCGGCCGCGATTGCCGGTCTCACGGTTGAGGACCTTGCGGAGACGGCATTCCGTTCCCCGCGCCTGATCGCGATCAACCTGATGGTCATGGGCGTCCTGCTGTGGCTGGTGGATCGTCAGGCACGTCGCGATCGCCCACTGGAATCGATGCGGCTTCGGGACGCGTTAACGATCGGCCTCATCCAGTGCTTCGCGCTCCTGCCCGGCGTTTCCCGATCCGGTTCGACCATCACCGGCGGCCTGTTGCGTGGCTTCGATCGGCAATCAGCCGCGGTGTTCAGCTTCCTGATGAGCTTTCCCGTCACGCTGGCGGCTGCCGTGTTGAAGGCGCCCGATGCATTTACCGTTCCGGGCATAAAGGCCACTACAATTCTGATCGGCATTGCGGCGGCAGCCGTCAGCAGTTGGCTTGCGATCGCCGTACTCCTTCGCTTCGTCTCACGCCACAGCTTTGGCGTGTTTGCCGCGTACCGGCTGGTGCTCGGCGTGATCATCCTGGCGACCCTGGCGGCCCGTGCCTGAAACGATGTCCGAGGCCACATACGATGGCGTGACCGGCGAGGAGCTCGCCCATGCGCTCTCCCTTCCGCGCGTTGACGTTCATGGGGACGTGCCATCGACGATGGACCTCGCGAATGCGCTGGCGGCCGCGGGGGCACCGGCCGGGACGCTGGTGCTCGCCGACAGCCAGGCGGCAGGACGGGGGCGTGCCGGTCGCCGATGGGAGTCCCATGCCGGGGATGGCATCTGGCTCACGCTCATCGAGCGCGTGAACGACCCGGAAGCGCTCGATGTGTTGTCCCTGAGGATCGGGCTCCGCGTGGCGCGGGTGCTGGACCGGTTCAACCCGGACCCGGTGGGCGTCAAGTGGCCTAACGATCTCTTCCTTCCAGCCGGCAAGCTGGGTGGTGTGCTGCTGGAGTCCCGGTGGCGCGGCGGCCGTCCGGAGTGGACCTCGATCGGCATCGGGATCAACGTGCGGGCCGTGCACCATCCAGGCGCGGCAGCGTTAGGCGCCGGGGTATCCCGGGTCCATGTGCTGCAGGAGCTGGTGCCTGCCGTGCGCGCCGCTACCGTGGCCCGCGGGCGCCTGACGAGTATCGAACTCTCCGAGTTTGCGGCCAGGGACATCGCCATGGGCCGGGCGTGTCGCGAGCCCCGGATCGGTCGCGTGCAGGGCATCGCGTCTGACGGCGCGTTGCTGATCCAGACGGAGCAGGGGATCACGCGGGTGCTGGAGGGGTCGCTCGTACTTGAAGGGAGCGATTAGCGATTAGCGACTAGCGACTAGCCGCAAGCAAGCGACTAGCGACTAGCGGCAAGCGAGAAGCGAGTACGGCGGGACTCGACTACTGATCGCTATTCGCTATTCTCCAATCGCTAATCGCTAATCGCGAATCGCTAATCGCTAGTCGCTAATCGCTGCGTGTACTCCATGGAGGCAACGTGAGATTCCGATCGGTTCTGATCT
>DATMBT010000358.1:0-9837 GCA_035559475.1 Gemmatimonadaceae bacterium | reverse complement strand
CCTTCGAGCGCCTGGAACAGCGATTGTTTGGCATCGAGCCCCTCGACAATCGCCTCAATGACGATCTCACAGCCGCCAAAGTCGCCGAGTCCCATCGGCAGTGATGTCAGGCTGAGTCGCTCACGCGCGGACGCAGCGGCTTCACTCGTCAGGCGGCCCTTTTCGACCTCACGCGCCAGCGCCCCCTCGATGTGCTCGCGCGCACGCTGCGCCGCCGCCTTCTCCACATCCGCCAGCACGACTGCGTGCCCATGTTTCAACGCCACGTGAGCGATGCCGGAGCCCATCGCTCCCGCACCCACGACGCCAACTGTCATCATTGGCCGCGGAATACGGGTGCGCGCTTCGCGCGGAACGCGGCCACGCCCTCGGCGAAGTCTTTCGTTCGGCCCGCCTCGGCCTGCAGGTCCGCCTCGAGGTCGAGCTGCGCATCAAGGTCGTTCATCAATGACTCGTTGAAGGCCTGCTTCGTGAGCCCGAACCCACGCGTGGGTTGCGTCGCCAGTGATGTGGCGACCTCCATGGCCCGCGGGAGGAGCGCCGCGGGTTCACAGGTTTCCCAGACCAGGCCCCAGTCGCAGGCCTGGACGGCGCTGATCTTTCCGCCTAACAATGCAAGCCCCGATGCGCGCGCAAGCCCGACAAGACGCGGCAGGAAAAACGTGCCGCCGCTGTCCGGAATGAGGCCGATGCGGCAGAACGACTGGATGAACGACGCCTCGGTCGAGGCGAACACCAGGTCACAGGCGAACGCGATGTTTGCCCCCGCGCCGGCCGCGACACCGTTCACGGCGCACACCACCGGCTTCTCCAGCCGACGGATCGCGCGAATGATCGGGTTGTATTGCGACCGCACCGTCTCGCCGACGTCGGGATGCGGAACCGAGTCCACGAATTGGATCGTCGCGAGGTCCTGGCCGGCGCAGAACCCACGCCCCTCGCCGGTGATGAGCACCGCGCGGATAGCGTCGTCCGCGGCCGCAACGCCAAGCGCGTCCTGCACCTCACGCGCCATGGCAAGGTGGAAGCTGTTCAGGACGTCGGGACGGTTCAGGGTAATCGCCTGAACGGCGTCCTTCACCTCGACCTTGATGTGGTGGTACTCCATGGGCTCCGAGAAACGGTGTGTCGGAAACTTAGTAGCAGTCGAGGACCAAAGACCAAAGTCCAGGGACAGCGTGCAACCCGCGCTTAATCCGGCAGCACCCTCACAGATTCCATCACGTCGCCTTCGAGAATACGGTCGACAACGTCCAAACCGCCAATCACGGCGGCAAAAACGGTGTAATCGTGGTCGAGGCGGTAGTTGTCCACGAGGTTGATGAACCATTGTGCGTCGCCGGAGTCCCGACCGCGCGTGGAAATCCCCAGCGTCCCGCGCGAGTGGTGCGCGAGGCCCAGTTCATCGCGCATGAACGGTCCGTCGCCGACGTATTCGTTCATGCCCGGACTGCCGCCCTGCAGGACGAAATTCGGAACGACGCGATGGAAGGTAAGTCCGTCGTAGTACCGCGCCTGGATGAGCGCGACGACGCGGGCGACGGTCATCGGCGCCTGTTCTGCATCGAGAACCAGCGTGAATTCACCACCACCGGTGGAATCGGACATTTTCACGAGCACCCGTACAACCCCGGTTGCTGGCATCACCGATGCAGCGACCCTGGTCGGGTTGGCCTTAGCGCTCGTGCCGCCGGTGAGCTGGTTCATCACGGTCGCCACTTGTTCAGCTACTTCGGGGTCAATGTCGGCGAGTAGCGGTCGAAGTCGCGCTACAACACGCGCATCGCCGATCTCGCGAACGCGTGCCAGCAGTTCCATTCTCGGATCTCGCGACGTCTGACGTCGTTCGCGGCTCAGTCGCTCGAGCGCATTCAGGACGGCGGGTCGAACGGAGTCGGTAACGGGCGCGCCTCGCAACGCACGCGCGGCCGCAAAAACAACGTGGTAATCCTTGCTGCCCAAGGCCCGAACGTAGATCAGGTCTGCCAGGTGCCCAAGCGTCGCAGACAAACCTTGAATGGCCACTTCGCGGACGCTGCCCACCTCGTCGAAGGCCAGGCTGGTCAACAGCGTCGAGTCCTTCGTTACGGCGGCGCCTCGAGCGACGTACATCCTCACCTGCCAGACCGCGTGTCGGGCGTCCCGCCGGAGATAGGCCTGAGCAATTCCGGGATCGACCCGCGCCAGTGATGTGAGCGCGTGTGCGCGCGCATGCCACGACACGCCTTCGCTCGTTCGTGCGGATTGCCCGCTCGGACCACTGTCAATCGCCTGGCGAAGCGCTACGACCACGGCTTCTCGTTCCGTACACGGACCGCCAAGCGCGTCGATCGCTGCCAGGCGAACGTGCTGAACCGTATCAGTCATTGCCGAGAGCAGCGGTTTGCAGTCAGTGGCGGCCACGAGTTGGCGATAAACCCTGACCCACTCGAGTCGCACCGTCGGGTCGCGATCAACGGCAGCCCGTTCGAGCCGGCTCCGCTGGAATGCGGAATCCCGGACGGCTGGCAGTGCGGCGACCGCAAGCCGCCTCACTTCAGAGTCGATGTCGTTGGCAACCGCAGATACGGTGGGCCGGTCCGCCGCCGCGGCCGCATTCAGCGCAAGCCAGGCGGGCCGACGTACCAATGCCGCCGACGAAAGTCCCGGGTTGTAGGTCGCCGCGCGCCGGAGCCACGCAACGACCGCCGGCGATGGGTCACCAAGGGCTCGGCGCCCGCGCGCAAGCGTGTACAGCCCGTGTGCGACCCCCTCAATGGCGGGCATGGCCTCGATCGGCTCAGGCTCCACTGCGGCCAACGAGACCAGCGTAGACTCGGCCTCGCGTGCCTGACGAGCCTCGTCATAGGGCAGCCGTCCAATGTTGCGCGCGATGGCGCCCTTTGCCGTCCATTGTTTTTCCGCAACCGCACGATTGCGCAACAAGCGGTACATGCTGTCGACGAGCATTCGCTCGCGTGCCCCGCGCGCCGAAACCCGAACCACGCCCTGCATGGATTGCGCGATCGCTTCCGCCGTCGCCGCGCTCAGCAACGGATCCGAAAGGAACGGAATGACGTGCCGCACGAGGTCGGGGCGCTCCAAACGGCCGATCGCCCGAATGGCGACCGGGCGGAGCGTGGGATTACGCAATCCATCGAGAATCGGCTGGATTCCTTCAGGTCCCTCCCCCCGCGCGTCTTCGGCGCGAATCAGCGCGGTCCGCGCCGTGGTGGTCACCTGCAACGGCGATGCGGCCAGCACGAGGACCGCAGAGACGAGTCCGAAACCGACGCGGCGGAACCGCGGCCGCGGGCCACGGCTCAGCACGCGCAACTCGTCAGGCACGAAACGCATCGGGATTCCTCGGCGATTGGTGACCGGCGCACGACTCACGAGTATACCTGCGGCATTGGAGGCCGCCAACCGGCTTGTCCCCAGCCCTTCCGAGCGTCAAGCGACTGGCGGCTTCCGGGGTACAGCTTGCTAACTTTCGCCGTCCTCGCCGGCCGAAAGGAACCCTCGCCCATTCGATGCCAGCTCCTCCAAGCGCACGGAAACCGACCCCGCCGCCGCGCGATGCGGTCGACCCGATCGACCCTCGGTTCGACTGGAGGAAGATCGCGTACCACACGCTCGTCTCGCGGGCGATGGACGACGCCGAAGAGGCGACGAACCGCAACCGCACGTCGGTGCCGAAGGACCACCTGGTCCTGTACCAGTTTTCGGCGCGGGGTCACGACATGGCCCAGTGCGTTCTGGCGTCGCGGCTCACACATGCCCACGACGCGGCCAGCGCCTACTATCGGTCGCGTCCCCTTCTCCTTTCCCTCGGCCTCACGATCGAGGATGGGTTTGCAAGCCCGTTAGGCAGGTCGGGTGGGTTCAGCGACGGCCGCGACATCGGGGTCGTCTGCAACTTCCCGTGTGCCGGCGGCCCCATTGTGATGCCGATGTCAGGCGATGTCGGCTCGCAGTTCACGCCCGCGGCTGGCTGGGCCCAGGCCATTACCTACTACCGCGACGTCCTCAAGGATCGTTCCTGGCGCGGCGCCATCGCGGTAGTGCTGGGCGGTGAGGCCTCCATCGCGACAAACGGGTTCTGGTCCTGCCTGACGATGGCGACCACGCTCAAGCTGCCGTTGCTCTTCTATGTGGAGGACAACGGACTCGGGATCTCGGTACGAGGTGGCATGCAGACGCCTGGCGGGAACATCGCCGCAAACCTGGCGTCATTCGGGAACCTGCTCATTCGCGATGGCGACGGCACCAACCCCGGGCAGACGGCCGCGTTTGCGGACGAGGTGGTTGCGCACGTCCGCAGCGGGAACGGACCGGCGCTGCTCCGCCTCACGGTTCCCCGCCTGTCAAGCCACTCAGGACCGGACAACCAGAAGGGCTACCGCAGCGACGCCGAGATCGCGCAGGACTGGGAACGCGATCCGGTCCCGAAGCTGAAGGCGTACCTGGTGCCGGCCGTGCTGTCGGAATCGGAGTGGGCTGCGCTGGAGCGGCAGGTTGAGCGCGACGTGAGTTTCGGCCTCACCGCGGCCCGGGCGCGCAACGCTCCCGATCCGACTGGAATCCGCAAACACATCTACGCCGAGCCGGAAGACGCCGATCGCCCGGCCTTTGGCGGAATGCCGGCTTCGGAGCGGAAGCGACTCGCCGGCAGCACGACACCGAAGGAATCGGGCGAGCAACTCCGGTTCGCCGAGGCCGTGCGCCGCACGCTCGATCAGGAGTTGGCGGTGAACCCGCGACTTGTGGTGTTCGGTGAGGACGTCGGCGTGAAGGGCGGCGTTCACCTCGTGACCGAAGGCCTGCAGCGCAAGCACGGCGTGGCCCGCGTGTTCGACACCAGCCTTTCCGAGGAAGGCATCATTGGCCGGGCCGTCGGCATGGCGATCGCGGGGCTCGTGCCCGTCGCGGAAATCCAGTTCAGGAAGTACGCCGACCCCGCCGCCGAACAGCTCAACAATTGCGGTACGCTCCGGTGGCGTACCGCAAATCGTTTCTGCGCGCCGATTGTCGTGCGCATGCCGGGCGGATTCGGCAAGGATGTCGGTGATCCCTGGCACTCGCTGAGCGCCGAGGTGCAGTGGGCGCACGCGATCGGCTGGCAAGTGGCCATGCCGTCGAATTCCGCCGACGCGGTAGGCCTGCTGCGCGCCGCGATGCGTTCACCCAACCCGACGATCTTTTTCGAGCATCGCTCGCTGCTCATGACCAGCGATGGGAGCGCCCGGTACCCCGGCGATGATTACGTCATCCCGTTAGGCACCGCGCGGGTGATGCGTGAGGGGTCAGACCTCACGCTCGTGACCTGGGGGGCGATGGTGCACCGGGCGGTGGAGGCAGTCGCGTCCACGGGGGCGTCGGTTGAGTTGCTGGACCTGCGCACGATCGCCCCGTGGGACAAGACGGCCGTCCTGGCCTCGGTTCGGAAGACCGGTCGGTGCCTGATCGTGCACGAGGACACCATGACGGCCGGTTTTGGCGCCGAAATCGCCGCGGTGCTGGCTCGTGAGGCGTTCTGGGAACTCGATGCGCCGGTCGATCGCCTGTGCGTGGAAGACGTGCCGATGCCGTACCATCCAGACCTTCTGGCTACCGTGCTACCCTCGGCGGAGACCATAGCCACGCGAATCCGGCATTTACTGGAAGCCTGAGGGACGTTCCGGGTTTTTCATTCTGCAATCTGCGTTCTGCATTCGACTGGTCGTTGCGCCCACGACGCGAATGAGCGACTGTGAAGTCAGTAAACCAACGGGAGTTCCCATGCTCACAGGAAGGGCCGGATTACTCGCGGTGGTCGCCCTGTCGTTGCCTTTGGCGGTAACCGGGGCCCAGGGGTCTGGGACGATGAGCTGCGCGAGCGCGCCGGTCCCCCCGATGACGGCTTTCGACACTACACGCGTCGGGGACCTGGTTGGCGCGTTTGACCTCAGCATGTTCGACACGACCAGTATCCGGGGAACCGCGCGTCAGCACGTAGGAAAGCTCGCGCTCTGGATGCAGGACTCAGTCCCTCGTCGTCGCGGATCGACCGCGCGCCGCACGCAGAAGCAATTCCTCGTTGGCAGCTACGACGCTGCGCTGGCGGACACCGGTGAGGTGTGGCGCCGGATGGCCAGCCGCGCTACCGACGCGCCAGGAGCGTTCTGGTCCGACGGCTTCATTCGCCTGGGTGAATTTGGCGCGAAGAGCGGAATCAGCCTGTACCCGCGCCACGTGTCGGCGAACGAGATTCGTGGGATGTGGACGACCTCCCCGGGCATCGGAATCGTCGTCGATTTCACCGGCGATAAAGAGCCGGATGAAGCAGGGTATTTCTGCGCGCGGCGCATGCGGTAACGTTTGTTGCACAGCGACCCTCGAGGTCGCTGGGGATCGGCCAGGGCATCCCTAAATTCCGAGCGTACCTGCGACGGGAGGGATCGCCAATGAAACAGCACGGCTCAGTACTCACTGAAGCGAAGGCGTTCGGCAGCTTCTCGGTCAACGATCTCGCGAAGGCAAAGGCCTTCTATCGCGATGTCCTCGGACTCGAAGTCGCTGACCGGCCCGAAGGCCTGGAACTGGAGGTCGGGGGCGGCAGCAAGGTTTTCGTGTACCCGAAGCCAGACCACACTCCGGCCACGTTTACGATCCTCAACTTCCCGGTTGAAAACGTGGACAGCGCCGTCGAGCGACTGAGCTCGAGTGGCGTGCGGTTCGAGAAGTACGACTTGCCGCAGATCAAGACCGACCCGAAGGGCGTCATGCGTAACCAGGATGGGACGGCGATAGCGTGGTTCAAGGATCCCGCCGGCAACATCCTCTCGGTCCTGGATTCCCGCGATTAGGGCCGATTGGGGGGCGCAGGGGCGAAACCCTGCGCCTTTTTTTACCGCCCTGACGCTTTTTCCTGTGTCCCTGCGCAAAGCAGAGAGACGATTCTCGCTGTGGGAACACGGATAACGCGGGGAAGGGCCGATCAGGGCGGGTACGGCAAATCACAGGGGTGGAGGTGTGGTCTGTGGGGGTTTGTCGTATCCATCGGCTTCAAATCAGCTACGCGCGTTGACGTGATCGTCTCCTTCAGCGCTCATCGGTACCACGAGCTCCCCAAGCTTCTTCGTGTGAATCACGCGGCGGAGCGTTGCTTTCGTCCCGAAATGCAACAGGAGCCCGACCTCCTTCCCAGATCCGCGAAGGTAGTTCAGTAACTGTGTCCGGTCGGACTCTGCCACGTGCTCACCAACTTTGACTTCGACGACGACGGTGTCAGCAACCAACAGGTCCGCGCGATACGTACCAACCGTGACGCCCTTGTAGTGCACCGTCACGGGTACTTCTCGCGCCACCTGCATCCGTCGCTGAAAGAGTTCAATGGCGAGCGCGCGAACGTACACGGCCTCGAGAAACCCGTAGCCCAGCTCGTTGTACACGGCGTAGAAGGAAGAGATGATCTCGCCGGTGATGTCGCCATGGAGCAGTTCGTTGTGAGCGGTTCCACCATAATGCGCAGTTTCCGTCGTTCCCGTGTCCATCGGTTGTTATCCTCTGATCCGCGTTCGCCTTTGACTTTGCGAAACCGAGGATAGCACCTGTTGCCGCGGCAATCGTCACCATAGGAACGCGCTACCGATCAATCCAGCGCACGTCGCCTGACCACGGTGCTGCGGCGTATCGTCCTCAAAGCGTTAGGCTTCGTTGTCACGAGCAGTAGCCCGTGATACCTTGCCGCCCATGCGATCAGCAGCCACTGCACTCAGCGCCGCCGTGTTCATTGCCATTACGGGATGCAGCGAAGCGACCGGTGCGCCCAACTCCCTCGCAGCGAACACCGACCTTTCCCGGGAGTGGCCGGTGGCGGCGCCCGGGGAACAGGGCATCGATCCGGGCCTGCTCCAGGTGGCGTTCAACGTGGCCCGTTCACAGCCGCACCTGAAAAGCCTGCTCGTGATCCGGAACGGCTACCTGGTAGCAGAGGAATATTTCGCCGGAAACGCCGATACAGCTGTTACGGATGTCCGCGCGGTCACGACGAGTTTTCTGTCGACTCTGGTTGGCATCGCCATCAAGCGGGGAGATATCGAGGGACTCGACCAATCCATCAGCGATTTCCTCGTGCCTGACGTGGTGTCATCGCTCGACCAGGCGCATCGCGGCATCACGATCCGGCACCTGCTCACGATGACCAGCGGGCTGCAGTGGCAGGAGGGAACACAGGCGGAGAGCGCAGGGTTCGCAAATTCGCCCTACGACGACCTGTGGGAATACACGTTGTCGAAGCCGGTCTCCGACACACCAGGTTCGCGGATCAACTACAACAGCGGCGCGGCCAGTCTCCTGTCGGTGATACTCACCGAGGCCACCGGCATGAGCACCCTCGATTTTGCACGACAGGAATTGCTCGCACCGCTGGGCATCGATTCGGTCGGCTGGGCCAGGGACGGCGACTACTGGTACGGCGGGTCCGCCATGCGAATGCGCCCGCGCGACATGGCAAAACTCGGCGCGCTGTTCGTCAACAGCGGCATGTCCAATGGACGGCAGGTTGTTCCAACGGCCTGGATCACGCAGTCCCTGACGCCGATCGTCGCCACCGGTGTGCCGTACAATTACGGACCCGTCGCGCACATGAACTTCGGGTTCATGTGGTGGATCGACCGGCAGCCGGCGCGCGACGCGTTTTTTGCGTGGGGATTCGGCGGCCAGTTCGTGTATTGCGTGCCGTCGCTGAAACTGGTGGTGGTGACGACGACCAACGCCGACGCACTCACCTACGACACGAAAGGCGCGGTGGAGAAAGGGCTGCTGGAGCTGATCATCGACCGCGTCATACCAGCGGTCTCGATCTACTAGATCGCTTTCAGGTACTCGAACGGCTCGACGCAGCTGACACAGTACCAGATCGCCTTGCACGCCGTTGACCCGAAATCGCTGCGGAGTTCCGTGTTGCGCGAGCCGCAGCGCGGGCACGGAATGACCTCGACCCGACGCTGGAGCGGAATCAGTTCCGCCGTGACTGGTGCTGTTCCCGTCGGCGGGGCGATGCCGTAGGCGCGCAATCGTTCTCGCGCGTCCTCACTGATCCAGTCGGTCGTCCAGACGGGGTGGAACACGGTGTTGACTCGTACTTTCGCGGCGCCGGCTTCCCTCAACGCGGTGGTGATGTCGTCTTCGATCACGCGCATCGCGGGACAGCCGGAGTACGTCGGCGTCACGTCGACCACCACCGTGTCGCCTTCCTCACGAACATCGCGCACAATGCCGAGGTCCACCACACTCAGCACGGGGACTTCCGGATCAAGGACGCCACGAACCGCGTCCCAGAACTCCTCGCGCGCGCGCACGGCTCCTACCACTCGGCCCCCGGGAACGAACGCGCGACGATCTGCATTTCCGCCAGCAGATGGCCAAGGTGTTCGGTGTGACGCCCCTCGCGACCGCCGCGCTGCATGAAACCGTCGTCAGGCACGGTAAGCGTGGCTGCCTGCAACACGCGCGACACCTCGCCGCGCCAGCCATCGCGCAATGAGGCCCGATCCACGGCGACACCCTGGTCAACCAGAACCTGCTCCAGCGCATCCATCTCGAACATCTCGCCGGTGAAGCGCCACAACTCGTCGATCGCCGCCTGGGTGCGTTGGTGACTCTCCGAAGTGCCATCGCCGAGTTTGAGCATCCAGTCCGCGCTATGCCGGGCGTGATACCGGACTTCCTTGAATGCCTTCGCGGCGATACCTGCCAGGTCTTTGTGCTTCGAGTTCTGCAGCCGTTCCAGGTACAGCGCGTCAAAAACGGAAACGAGGAACTGGCGCGTCGTCGTGAAGGCGAAGTCGCCACGCGGCAGCTCCATGATCAGCG
>DATMBT010000357.1:0-3668 GCA_035559475.1 Gemmatimonadaceae bacterium | reverse complement strand
CGCCGTGTACCACAACCGGCTCAAGCGCGGCATGCTCCTGCAAGCCGATCCCACCATCCTCTACGCCCTTGGCCGTCATGCGCCGCGAGTCCTGTATCGGGACCTCGAAGTGGAGTCGCCGTACAACACGTATCGCCATGTTGGCCTGCCGCCTGGTCCAATCGCGTCGCCTGGCGCCGCGAGCATAGAGGCAGCGCTGTTTCCTGCGGACGTGCCGTACCTGTATTTCGTGGCGCATCCGGACGGGCACCACGAGTTTCGCACCACCTTCCGCGAGCATAACGAGGCGGTTCGGCAGATGCGCGCGCTGCGACGGCAGGCTGGCCGGCCGTGACGCGGAAGGGAAACGGTCGGAAGCCTGAGGCCAGAGGCCAGAAGCGGCGGACCTTCTAGATGTCCGAGTCGGCGACGGTTTCGCAGCGCGGCGCGCAGCGGTGGGCGCGCGGCCATCCGTGGATCTTCAAGAGCGATGTGCGCAAGCGTCCATCAGCGCCGGCCGGCGCCGTTCGCGTTCGCGACGATCGAGGACGCTGGCTCGGAACCGCGCTCTGGAGTCCGTCATCGGAGATTTCGCTCCGGCTGCTGGACCCTGACCCGGACGTGAAGCTGGATAGCCATTGGTGGCACGCCCGGCTTTCGCGAGCCGTCGCGCGGCGTGGCGAGATCAGCGCGCAGACGACGGCGTACCGGCTCATTCACGCGGAGGGCGACGGGTTGCCGGCCCTGATCTGCGACCGATACGACCGTTGGCTGGTGGTACAGATCCTGAGCGCCGGGCTGGAAGTCTTCCGGGACATGATCGTCGAGGCATTGGTCCGCCTAACCAGCGCCGAGGGGATCCTCGCCCGTAACGACGTTCCGCTGCGGTCGCGCGAGGGCCTGGTTCGCGAAACGGTGCTGCTGCACGGGGACGTGCCCCGCGAGATCATCATCAACGAACATGGCGTTCGTTATGCCGCGGCACCGTGGACCGGACAAAAGACGGGAGCCTTTCTCGACCAGCGCGAAAACCGGGTGTTGACGGGTACCCTCGCTCGTGGCCGGGCGCTGGATTGCTTCAGCTATCACGGCTCCTTTGCGCTTCACCTCGCGCGGCGAGCGGACCATGTCGTAGCGATCGACTCGTCGGCGGATGCGTTAGCGCGGGCACGCGAAAACGCGGCGCTGAACGGGTTCACGAACGTGGAATGCGTCGAGGCCAACGCCTTCGACTACCTCCGAGACCGGGATCGGGCGGGTGAACGATTCGAGACGATCGTCCTGGACCCGCCGGCGTTCGCGAAAACACGTGACGCGCTGGAAGCCGCGTTGCGCGGCTACCACGAGATCAACCTGCGGGCGATGCGGTTGCTGGCGCCGGGCGGGAATCTCTATACAGCGAGTTGCAGCTTTCACCTGACGCGCCCCCTCTTTCTCGAGATGATCGAACGCGCGGCGGAGGATAGCGGTCGACGGCTGGTCCTGCGGCAGGTGCTGGGGCAGCCAGCGGATCATCCGGAGGTGCTGACGATCCCGGAAACGGGGTATCTCAAGGGAGCGATACTGCAGGCTGAGTTGTGAGTGCTGGGTGCTGGTGCGAGTTGCTGGTGGCTGGAGCTGGGGCTGGGGGGCTGAGTGCTGGTCACCGGTGCTGAACGCTCAACGACCCTGACACTTATCGCAGAAATACGTGGACCGAGCGGCCTGGGTGATGCGCTTTATCCGGCCGGCACAGCGGCGGCATCGTTCGCCTTCCCGATCATAGACCGCGAATCGGCCTGTCTCGGCGTCGGCGTTATTCCGGCCGAAGTAGCGCTCCTGTCGTCGTAACGCGGCGTTCAGCGTGGCGCGAATTGCCCGGAGCAGGTCAGCCAATCTCGCCGGTGGAATGCGTTTCGCCGGAATTCGCGGGTCGATGCGAGCGCGCCAGAGCGCCTCGGAGGCGTAGATGTTCCCGATGCCGGCAAGGACCGCCTGGTTGAGGAGCGCCACCTTGATGGGAATGCGGCGGCTGGCCAGTGCCTGGGCGAGATGACCGGCTGTCAGTGCGGGGTCCAGCGCATCGGGCCCGAGCGATGCTCCTGTGCCCGGGGCGCATAACGAGACCACCGACAGCGCCCGGGGGTCGTCGAGTGCGAGACGCGCACCGTCATCCAGGGTGATCACCACCCGCACGGCCGGTGGCAGGGGACCGGGACCGGGGAGGAGCCAGTCGCCGGTCATCCTGAAGTGGACGCACAGGTCGCGACCACTGGCGAGCCGGAAGTGCTGTGCCTTGCCGCGTCGCTCCACCGCGATCACACGCTCGCCGCGCAGCGAACGCGCGTCACGCGCGGGAAGGGCACGCCGCTGCGCCGGGTGACGCACGGTCACACTCGTTATGGTGCGACCGACCGCGACGCGCCGCGCGATGGCGGCGGCCAGTTCGACTTCGGGAAGCTCGGGCATTCAACTAACGCTGGTTGCTGGTTGCTGGTTGCTGGTGCTGGTGCTGGTGTTCTTCCACTGGTGTGAACCGCTCACGGCTGCGAGAAGAAAATACAATACGCCTTGCCTTGCCTGACGAGTGTGCCTAACTTGTCGCGCGACCCGCCGCCGCCGAGGACATGGCTCCGCGTCTGCACGTTTCCCTGAAGCACGAGTACGACATGTACGTCGAGCAGGAGATCGAGAACTACAAGTTCTCGCTCCCCCGGCCGGCGATACTGCGCATCGGGGACGAGGCCGTTTCGGCCCTGCGCGACCGGACGCAGCCGGAGTTCGACGAACTCGTACTCTGCTCCGAGGTCGACCGCATCATCAGCCTGCGGTTACGCATCCCAAGCTACGCCACGTGGCGAAAGCGGCGACTCAAGCTCCTGGCGCTGTACCGCAAGCCTGAACACTGGGGGCTCACCGCGGACGCTCCGCTGGTCTGCGAGATTGCCCCTGACGTGGACTCGCGCGTGCTGGTGGCCGGAGTCCAGCGCGAGGCCCATGTGCTATACCTCGCCGCCCGTGGATGCCAGGTGACGGCGCTCGAAGACAACGAAGAGGCCGTGGAGCGGGTCGTGACTGCTGCCAGCCAGGTCGGATTGATGTCACGCGTGAAGGGTCAACCGATCGGATTGGACGCCTGGGCGCCGGATGCACCCCTCAACGCCGTGGTGGTGACCCCGGCCGCGTTCCAGGGGTTGAACCACGAACAGCGCACCAGGGTGATTGACCTCCTCAAGCGCTCCACGCTCGACGGCGGAGTGCACCTCGTCGATTCCCTGGTGTCAGCGGAGTCGGGCATCACGATGGAGGAGCTGCGGTCCCGGTATCGCGGGTGGGACATTTCGGTCGTCGGCAACGGAACCGAGAGCACGACCTTCCTCGCGCGGAAAAGCGTGGCCTGAGCAGGGGCTGCGATTAGCGGCTAGCGATTAGCGACACCTGCAGGCCCTGATTGCTGGTCGCCAGGCCCCCCACAGGCGTTTCACTTCGATACGACCGTCCGGTTTTTGACGTGTCGTTTCGCGACGGAACCCGATGTCTCGCGGCCGACCCAGCAACGCATCGTGCGGAGAATCAACGCTTTCGCTTTTGGCACCCCGCGGCACCGTCGTTGCAATGAGGCCGGCCGCGAAGAGCAGGTCGCGACGTGGCGTCAGTAAACCGGATGGGGCTGGCCACGAGCGTACCGAACACCCGGGAGTGCAAGTCCA
>DATMBT010000356.1:0-2066 GCA_035559475.1 Gemmatimonadaceae bacterium | reverse complement strand
ATTTGCCTATCACGTCCGCCTCGAGGTGAACCCGGTCCCCGGGTTGGAGGAGGCCTAACGTCGTGTGGTGTTCGGTCCACTCGATCAGCGAGACCTGCAGGGCCCCCTGAGCGGGCAGCTCATTCACGGTCAGGCTGACGCCGTCGACCGTGATTGAACCGTGGGGAACCAGGAACCGCGCCACTTCGCTGGGCACGGCTATGTCGATCAGCAGCGCGCTCTCCCGGCGGCGGACGTCGAGCACGGTACCGACGCCGTCCACGTGCCCCTGCACCAGGTGCCCGCCCAGTCGTTCGCCAAGCCTCATGGCACGTTCAAGGTTCACAGCAGTGCCCACGGCCCACGACCCGATCGTGGTACGGTCCAGCGTCGTACTGACCGCCGACACGGTGAACCAGCCGGCATCCGCGGTGCGTACGGTGAGGCAGGCACCATTGAGTGCGATGCTCTCGCCAAGCCGCAGGTCCACCCAGTGACAGCGCACGCGAAGTTCGCGACCGAGCTCGCTCTCCGTCACGCGGTCAATGGCGCCAATGATTTCGACGAGTCCCGTGAACATCAATGTCCCTCAGGCGCGAGGACGAGCATATGATCCTCGCCAATCCACTCCGAACCGATCGGTCTCCAACGCGGCGCATTCATCGCTTCCGCGCCAGGCAAGGCGCCGAACGCGGGTAGTGCTCCCTTTCCGAGGAGGACTGGTGCCTGAAATAGAACGACGCGATCCACCAGATTCGCCTCGAGCAGCGCCGCACCCAGCGACGCTCCTCCCTCCACCAGTAACGAGTGCACCCCGCGCTCACGCAGCAGCCTCACCGACTCGTCCAATGATGAAGACGCGATCGTCTCGACGCCAAGCGCCCGCAGTTCATGCTCGTAATTGGGATCCGGCTGGCTGGAGAACACGATTACCGGTGAACCATCATTGCGCTGCGCGAGCTTTGACGTGAGGGGCAAGCGACCCGTTCGTGAAAACACGACCCGCAGCGGAGCAACGCGAGGTGGCGCGACATCACGAACGGTGAGGAACGGATCGTCGGCGAGGACAGTGCCCATGCCCACGCCTATGGCATCCGAGCCCGCCCGCAGGTGATGCACCCGCCGTCTCGCCTCCGGACCGGTGAGCCATCCCGGCTTCCGTGAGGCATCCGAGATCGCGCCGTCCATGGACACGGCGAGCTTCAGCGTGACCCAGGGCCGGTCGGAGCGAAACGAGTGAAGGAAGGGTGCATTCAGCTCTTCCGCTTCCGCGGCCAGCAGCCCGACGTCCACCTCGATTCCCGCTGCGCGCAGACGTTCGATGCCGCCCCCGGCGGCTGGATTGGGGTCGCGCGTGGCGACCACAACGCGCGATACACCGGCGGCGATGATCGCGTCCACACATGGCGGCGTTTTTCCCACGTGCGTGCACGGCTCGAGCGTCACGTACATCGTGCTTCCGCGGGCGCGCTCACCCGCGCTCGAGAGTGCCTCGACCTCGGCGTGCGGGCCACCAAATGCGCGATGAGCACCCTCTCCCACCACTTCATTCTCCCGCACGAGCACTGCGCCAACGAGGGGGTTCGGGGAAACCTGGCCCCAGCCAGCGTTCGCGAGCGCCAGCGCGCGCGCCATCCACTGCTTGCCATCGGTGGCGGCGGCTTCCGCCGGTTGTGAGGCGCCGATGACGGTTGGGCCGGCCATGACGCCTAGGGGTCCAGCCGGACCGTGCCCGATCCAGGGACCACGTCGCCGGCGTGCCACGCCTTGATGCCCGCCGCGGTCGCGGAAGCGATCACACCGTCGCGGTCTTCGGGGGAGACGAGCACCATCATGCCGACGCCCATGTTGAATGCGCGGAAAAGCTCGTCCCTCGACACCGCGCCCGCGGCGCCGAGCCGTTCGAACACGTTAGGCACCGCCCAGGTGGACGTGTGCACCGCCGCGTCGAGCGTGGACGGCAGGGCGCGGTTCAGGTTACCCGGAATCCCGCCCCCGGTGATGTGCGCCAGCGCGTGAATCCGGGGGAGGTGTGACCGCAGTATCGGCAGGTACGAGCGGTGGACGCGCAGCAGGACGTCGGCGAC
>DATMBT010000355.1:0-6404 GCA_035559475.1 Gemmatimonadaceae bacterium | reverse complement strand
AGCAAGTTCCGAAGCCGACTTCAGAAATCAGAAAACCTGCACTTCTGTTGTCGGATGAACTCGGAATCCTGAATCAGGCTGTGAAGCACCCGCCATTGATTCGCGAGATCCGCGTCCGGATGTTTACCGGACCTTCCGACCTGGATCGCCTCATGCCGCGTCACGAAATTCCCGGAAGACCCGAAGATAGAAGCACGCAGCGCGTGCTTAGCCTACCGGAATCTCGCCCGCGACTCCGAGTCGCTTCATCCGGCGGTAGAGATTCGGCCGATCTGTTTTCAGCCGGCGCGCGGCCTCCGCGATATTCCCGTTTGACGCCGCCAGCGCGCGCGTAATAAGAAGGCGCTCATATTCGTCGAGCATTTCGACCAGCGATGTCTCGAGCTGGTCGGCGTCGGGAAGCTGCGCGTGCCGAACCGACGACTCTTCGACATCGGGCAGGACCTGCCCAACCTCGCGCGGCGTGATCCTGAGCCCGGGGTAAAGGATGACCAGCCGCTCCACGATGTTCGCGAGTTCCCGGACGTTACCGGGCCACGGGTGTCGTTGAAGCTGCGCGATTGCATCGGCGGACCACTCTGTGCTCGCGCGTCCGGTGCGAATCCGGAAGAGCGCAGCGAAATGCGCCACAAGCGCGGGGATATCACTCGGGCGTTCCCTGAGGGGCGGCACATCGATCGGGATGACGTTGAGCCGGAACAGGAGGTCTTCGCGAAATGCCCCTTCTCGGGCCGCCTTCTGCAGTGCCTTGTTGGTTGCGGCAATGATGCGCACGTCCACGGGGATGGGCTTGGCGCCACCCAATCGCTCTATCTCACGCGCTTCGATAGCGCGCAGCAGTTTGGCCTGCGCCTCCGGTCCCAGGTCCCCGACTTCGTCGAGCAGCAGCGTGCCGTGGTGCGCGAGCTCGAACCTTCCTATGCGCCGCTCGGATGCGCCGGTGAACGCGCCGCGCTCGTGACCGAACATTTCGCTTTCGACGAGGTCGCGTGGCAGTGCCGCGCAGTTCACGCGTATGAAAGACTGGTCGCGTCGCGCACTGCCGGCGTGAATGGCCGCTGCCACCAGCTCCTTGCCGGTCCCGGATTCTCCGCTCACGAGCACGCGCGAGTCGGTAGGGGCGACGCGCGCGATCAGTTCGCGCAGTCGCTGCATCGCCGGGCTTGTGCCCACCATTTCGCCGGAGAGGCCGAGTTCCGCGCGTAAGGCTTCCGCTTCACGTCGCGCCCGGCGCAACTCGAGCGCCGTGCCCACGGAGAGGAGCACGCCCTCAGGCGTGAGCGGCTTCTCCAGGAAATTGTGGGCGCCTAACTGTGTGGCCTTCACTGCGTCTGACAGCCCGGCGCGACCACTCATCATGATGACGGGGAGGTCTGGCAACTTCTCGCGCAGCGCCTTCAGGGTAGCCATGCCATCCATGCTGCCCGGCATCATGAGGTCGAGAAGCACAACATCCGGATCGACCTGGATCGCCGCCGTCACTCCCGACGCGCCGTCGGCGGCTTCACGCACCTCGAACCCTTCGGCGGTGAGGAGTGCCCCCACCATCCGCCGGATGTTCGGCTCGTCGTCGATGATCAGGGCGAACGGCACGACGACCAGAACTCAGGGTCGGCGCGTCGACTCGCCTGCGGGCACACGCTCCGCCTCACGCGCGCCGGCGGGCCATCCGCCAATCGGATTGGCCGCTGGCAACCCACGCAACTCCGAAATCGCCTTCGTCGTGTAACGCTGGCCTTCCGAAACGCGCTCAACCTCGATCGCGATGGCCTCGACGGCCTGTTCGATCCGCTCGAGCCTCGGCGAAATCTCGGAGGCGCTCGCGGTCTCGCCCCTGCGATCCATTCGCCTCGCGAACGCGCGCGCGAGCGGAAGCCCAACGATGATGAACCCCATCATCACGAAGAACGCGATCGAGATGTCCACCGCCCCTGACGGGATCACGTTCGGGTCGAAACTTGGCTGGATGGTGATCTGCTCCAGGCCTTGCCCTCTTGCCGCGCGTGCTTCGCGCACAGCCTGCTGTACGGCTTCGCGAATGCTGTGACGCGCCGCCTCGCTCTGGCCAGCTTGCCCACTCAGGGCCTGGTTGACCGCTTGCTCGATCTTCGCACCGAGATCGTTAGGGTTGACGGGTGCCGGCGGGGGCGGTGTCTGGACCCGAACCTCGGTTTGCTGAGTGAATAGACTCATGACCTACCTCGCTCGGCGCCCGGCAGGGCTTCCGGTGTGGGCAATCGTTCAGAAAGCAGCCTGGCGGTAAAGCGCTGCGATTCGGCCATGCGCTCGATTTCGACCGCCATGGCGTCCACGGCCTGCTCAATCCGGTACAGGCGTTCGTCCACGCCCGGGTCATTCAGGGGCGTGTGGTTTTCTTTCGAGCGCAACCGCATCCTGGCCAGCGAAAGGATCGTCGTGGCGGTAGTGCCGAAGACGATCGCTACGATCGCCACTTCGCCCGGTTGAACCATCATCACATCACCCTTCGTGCCGGGACTGTGATGCGGGAATCCCGACCCGCTCCTGGCTGCGGTCCGACAGCAGCTTCGTCACAAAGCGCTGCCCCTCAGCGATGCGCTCCACCTCGACGGCCATGGCGTCGATGGCGTGTTCAATCCGTTCCAGGCGGTGGTCGGTGTCGTATGACATCGGCGTGTTCGACGCCGAATCCCGCATCCACAGTTTCCGCGCCTGCACGATGACGAGGGGAAAGCCAAGGACCATCAGGACCCCCGTGATCATACCTGCAATCGGAATGATGATGTCTTCGTTCACAGAGTCGGAGTAAGGGTTCAGGCCGCTGGACGCTGGGTCGGGAGGACGAACGTCACCACTGTGCCACCTTCCGGCGGACACTCGATGTCGATGCTCCCATCATGCGCCAGGATCGCCTGGCGCGCGATAGCCAGCCCCAATCCCGTGCCGCCAGGCTTGCTAGTCATGTACGGCTCCCAGATCGTTTTGATTCGCTCGGGCGGGATCCCGGGACCACTGTCGCGCACGTGGATTTCGACCGCATCCGCGCCTGCTATGGTCGTGCGCTCCACCCCCACCTCGATCCTGCCCCCCGGGCCGCTGGCATCGGCGGCATTGAGCAACACGTTCGAGAGCGCTCGCTGGAGCGCATCGTGATGCCCGCGCACCATTACCTCGTCCGCGTGCACGGAGACCTCGACCGCAATATCGGGCGGCACCGTCGCGCGCGACGCATAACGCACCATTTCGCCGACGTCCACATCGGAGAGCGGACCCTCAGGCAGTCGGCCGAATTGCGCAAACGCACGGGACATCTGGTCGAGCCGGCTCGTCTCGGTGCGCAGGACTTCGACGGCGTCACCAAGCGAAGGCGGTGCCTCACGCTCGAGTCGCGCCAGGGCGAACTGGATCGGCGTCAGTGGATTCTTGAGCTCATGTGCGAACCGTCGCGCACTTTCGCGGAATGCGCGCAGCCGCTCCGCCTCGAGTGCCCGCGAACGTCCATGGGCAAGTTCGTCCGCCATCGCGCGCATTCGCTGGCGCAGTGTCTCAAACTCCGGCGCGCCACGTACCGGCGTTGCAGGTGGTAATGAATCCCCGTGTGCGATGCGTTCGGTCCAACCGACCAGTTCGTTCAGCGGGCGGCTGAGTTGGCGGCTCAGGTGCCCGGCTACGCGTGAGACGATGATTGCCAGGAGCAGCAGTCCGATCACCCCGCTCGTCAGGATCAAAGGAACGAATCGGTCCACGAGGAACTCGAGTCGGCGGGCCTGGGTGAGCGACTGGCTCAATTCTCGTTCGTGTGCCTGGAGTGCGGCGCGCTGTGACGGTGTGAGGTCCGCGCCGCGCAGTCCTTCGAGCGCACGCGAACCGGAGGCACCGACTCGTTCCCATGCTGCCGCTTCACCCATCAACGGCAAGGTCCGTCCCGCGCCAATCGACCACGCGATCGTAACGCCGATTGCCGGCACGAGTGCCAGCGCGGCGAGAATGATCAGGAGGCGGGTTCTGAACGCGAGGGACTGGAACATGAACGCTGGTTGCTGGTTCCTGGTTGCTAGTACTAGTACTGGTTGCTGGTGCTGATGCTGGTGGACCTGGCCCTTGGCTCTTGGTCCTCCTGCTTTGGACTTTGGACTTGACCCTCTGGACTTTGGCCTGTGGCCTCAAGCTGAACCTAAATCTCCGACACTCTCGCTCCATGCGCACCCACACGAACTACCTGACCTTCAACACGAAGAAGCGACAGGAAATCATCGACATCACCGACGAAGTCGAAAAGTGTCGCGCCGCCGCCAACATCACGGAGGGCTTCGTCCTCGTGTCGGCCATGCACATCTCGGCCAGTGTGTTCGTCAACGACCACGAGCCAGGACTCTGGAAGGACATCCTGGACTGGCTCGAGCAGCGCATCGCGCCGTGGGAACCCGACCAGTATCGGCACAACTCCGGAACCGGGGAGGACAACGCGGCGGCGCACCTCCGGAGCCTGACCGTCGGACACGAGGTCATTGTGCCGGTAACCGCCGGCCAGCTGGATTTCGGCCCCTGGCAACGCGTGTTCTATGGGGAATGGGATGGGCAACGTCCCAAGCGCATAATCGTCAAGGCAATGGGGGAATGAGGGTACGGGGTCGGGTTCCGGGTACGGGATGGGCGGATTCAAAACGCCGGACCCAGTACCCAGTCCCCAATCCCCTGTTAGATTTCCCCATCCGCTCGGGCCGAAGGTGGTCGCCCGGGGCTCGCAAGTCGTGAGTTCCCAAGGCCATGTCCCGAAGCGCTGGCGCCATCGGTGTCTCCGTGTACCGGACCAGGTCCGAGTCGCGGTGAGTCGGTGGGCGTGAGTGGCGGTTCGCGCGGATACCGAAGGTCGGACGCGCGCGGACCCTCCCGGGCCGCAACCGGCTAACGGGTTTTTGATCCACGATTTTGAGCGCCATTGGCCCCCGTTTTCGGGGCGCGGCCGGTGAGCGACTCGAGGGCCGGACGCGCCAAGTCGCGACGGTTCCACACACCACATCCATCTCAACCGATGAACCAGCGTCAGACCAGGCACACGCCAGCGCGTGTACCGGTCGCCCCCTTATACCGGGGCCCACAAGCCACTGTCGCCGCCGCCACACCCCTCGCCCAAGCTGCCTTCCAGCACGCACCTAACGCGGCGCTCCTGATCGACTTCGACAACGTCACGATGGGGATTCGTTCGGACCTGGCGGCCGAACTCCGGAGCCTCCTCTCGTCCGAGATCATCAAGGGCAAGGTCGCCGTCCAGCGGGCCTACGCGGATTGGCGCCGCTATCCGCAGTACATCGTCCCCCTGGCCGAATCGTCGATCGACATGATCATGGCGCCGGCCTACGGATCGTCGAAGAAAAACGCGACCGATATCCGTCTCGCCGTGGACGCCATTGAACTCGTATTCACGCGCCCCGAGATCGGCACGTACATCCTGCTCTCCGGCGACTCCGACTTCGCGAGCATGGTCACCAAGCTCAAGGAGTACGGCAAATACGTCATCGGCGTCGGCATTCGCGAATCGTCGAGCGACCTGCTCGTCATGAACTGCGACGAGTACTACAGCTACAACGCACTCGCGGGCCTCGTGAAGCAGAGTGACGAGGAAGTCGTGAAGTGGGATCCGTACGAACTCGTCGTCGAAGCGATCAACCGCATGGTGAAGAACGGCGACGTGATGCGGTCGGATCGCCTCAAGCAAGTCATGCAGGACATCGACCCGCAGTTCGACGAAAAGAACCTCGGCATGAGCAAGTTCTCCAAGTTCTGCCAGGAGGCGGCCTCGCAGGGCCTGCTCAAGGTGACGAAGCTGGAGAACGGACAGCTCGAAGTGGCGCCCACCGACCAGGCAGCAAAGGCTGGTACCGGTGGCACGCCAGCGCCACGCGGTCCGGGCAGCCCGCCGCTTGGTGCGCCATCACACGGTGTCGCAGCGTCGAGCAACGGCGATCGCGAGGACCGCGAGCGTGGACGCCGCGGACGTCGTGGTGGTCGTGGACGGGGCAGGGACGATCGTCGTGAACGCGACGGCGGCCCGCGTGATGTCCAGGCACCCGGCGGCCCGCGTGATGTCCAGGCACCCGCTGTTCGCGACGCGCTGCGTGAGCCACAGGACGCAGCGTCACGCGACGTCGGCCGCACTGAGCCGGCCCCAACTCCGGCCGAAGCGGTGGTCCGCCATCCACCATCCGCCCCCCGCCATCCGGCCGACAACATCGGCCTTGCTGGCGAGCGCCTGACGAGGGATGAGGCCTTTGACCTGGTCCGGCGTGCTGCATCAGCCATGGTGCAGGGCGATAACGCTGTCGCTGCTTCAGCGCTGCGGAAGCGTGCCTTCGAGCTACTGGGTCGAGACAGTGAAAGCCTGAGTGACCGGTTCTTCAATCGCGTGCTGCGTGATGCCCACGACG
>DATMBT010000354.1:0-3992 GCA_035559475.1 Gemmatimonadaceae bacterium | reverse complement strand
CCGGTTTCGATGACGTGTGGGGTCGTGGTTATTTGGTCGAAGTGAGCGGGAACCGGGAATCGGGAATTGGGAATCGGGAATCGGGAATCGGGAATCGGGAATCGTGAATCGTGAAACTTCCCCAGAGCAGCCTTCGACACTGGACTGACCTGCGACACGGTGCAAGCTTCACCCAGATGCGACGCTGCTTGATCCTTCTTCTGCTGGCTTCCTCGATTGCTGTCGCCCAACAACCGGGTGCCGGGCGCGCGGCCTTGAGCGGAATCGTTTTCGACAGCGTGGCGGGACGGCCACTGGTGGGCGCCACCGTCCAGGTGACAGGCGCGACCGGGGCGGTTGTCGGGCGATCATCGTCCGCTATCACTGACACGGCCGGCCGATTCACGGTTCACGACCTGCCTCCCGGCCGCTATGTCGCCGGTTTCTTCCACGACGCGCTCGATACGCTCGGCCTCGTCGCGGAACCGGTCGGCGTAGACATAGGCGAAAAGGAAGAATCGCTCAACCTCGGCACCCCGTCGCCGCGAACGATCATCGGCACGATCTGCGGCGCGACTTCGGTCACTGATTCCCTTGGCCTCCTGATCGGCCACGTATACAAGACCGGATCGAGCACACCCATCGTATTTGCCACCGTCACCGTCGAATGGGGCGAAACCGTCATCGAGAAGTCGAGCATACGGCAGCGCAACATGTCCGCCGACGCAAAGTCACAGGATCCAGGCTGGTTCGCGATGTGTGACGTGCCAGGCGAGGTCGAGTTGACGGTGTCCGCCTCGTCAGGCGCAGACTCGAGCGGGTACATCAACATCGAGGTGCCACGCACCAGTATTCGGCACCTCACGTTTCACATCGGCGGCGCGCGTCGCGTGCCCAGCGCTGCCGTGGACACCATCACGCCCGTGGACACCGCGCTGAAGGTGCTCGCACCGGAGATGGTGTGGCGTGGCGGCGCCCGGCTGACCGGCGTCGTGCGCGACGAGCGCGGCCAGGGCGTCGCTGGCGCGCGCGTCTTTGTGCGCGGCACGAACATCGCCAACACCTCCAGCGATCGCGGCTACTTCGTCCTCGACAGCCTTCCCGGCGGCACGCACACGCTCGAGGTGCGCGCGGTGGGCTATCTCCCCGCCACTTCCATTGTGCACCTCGACGCCGAGGAGCCGTCGCAAACGGAAGTGTTCATCGGCGACCGGCTCGTGACACTCGAAAGCGTACGGGTGACGGCGACGCTCGTCTTCTCGAAGAACCTCGCCAAGTTCCAGACCAACCGCGAACGCAACCTTGCCGGGAAGTTCGTCGGGCCGCGTGAGATCGAACGCTTTCGCGGAATGCGTTTCTCGAACCTGGTGCAAGCCATTCCGGGCATCCGCCTGAACTATCGCGATGGGTTCTCCATCCTGATGGACTACATCGGCACGGATGATGGCCAGAGCAGGGGCCTCTGTAACCCCACGTTTTACATCGACGGGCAGAGAAGCCAATACACCGCGGCGGAGATCGAGGGGCTGTATCGGGCGGACGAGATTGCAGGTGTCGAGGTTTACGTGCGGGAGACGCAGCGTCCGATCGAGTTCCAGGACACCAATTCACGCTGCGGTGCCATCGCCATCTGGACGCGTCCCGAGCTCAAACGTCCGACGCCGCCGCGTCGTCCGCCAGCGCTACCTCACTGAGGCCTGCTGTCCGGCGACGCGGGCTTCCTTCGCGGTGCACCGTCCATTTCGCGCAGTTGCTGCCTCGTGCCGGCGATCAGTGAATCGATGCCTTTCAACAGGTCCGGACGCTCGCGTCGCATGGTGATGTCGCGCGACGAAAAGGACCCATGCGCGCTGAGGTCGCGGCTTCTCACCTGCCAGATGACCGACGTATCCGGCAACATGGAAGCGGAGAGCGATGCAAACAGGTCAACGTTCATGGAGTCGGCGATCACGCTGGTCGTCCGTGTCCTGGCCAGGATCTGCCTGACGCTGTCCGCGGGAACGAGGACGAAGCGCCGATCCTGCCCGAGCACGGCGCGCAAGCTGTCGACCACTGAATCCACCTGTGGGGCGATGAAGCTCGAGCGTGAACTCAGGCTCGGAAACGAAACGAAAAGCCGACGCGGCGGTCCCATGTTCGCCCTGCGCTCCTCGAACGCCTGACGAGAAAGCGGGTTCGGGCGTGGAGGTGGCGGCTCACGGAGCATTCCTTCACGGGACCCCTCAGGGAATCGGCCAGGCCGGCCGCCGCCCAGCCTGGACAGCTCACGCACCATCGAGTCGATGCGAGGGTCGCCCGTCAAGAAGGTGTAAGCCGGCGTCCCGCGCACGCGTGTCACCGAATCGAGCACCGCCTTCTGGATCTCGGCACGCAGCGAGTCCACGATCTTCGACATCGACCGGGACAGTTCCGCGGCGGCCGCATTTTGAGCGGCAGCGCTCGCTGATGCGGCTGGTGCGGGCTTCTTGCGAGCCGACTCGGCCTTCGCGACGACGACCGAGTTCTGCTCATTGATCTTCTTCTGGATGGCACGCGCGATCGCGAGCGAATCTTCGTGCGTGAGCGAAGGCGCTATGGCCGCTGCCGGGGGCGTGGAATCCAGGACAACCGGCTGCAGGACGATGTTCTGGCGCGGCCACATGGCGAGCGCTGTAATCGCCGCCACAGCGATCGTTCCGCCCAATACCCACATCCGTACCGGCGTAAAGGCACGCTGCGGAGCCGTCGCGCCTGACGAGATCTCGAGGCTGTCCAGGAGCGACACGACCTCGGTCGCCGTTTGCGGACGGTCGGCCGGATTCTTCGCGAGACAACGCGTGAGGAGCGCGGCCAGCGCCGGCGGTGCGTCGGGCCGGCGCTTGGAAATCGGTTCCGGGGCGCGCGTGAGTTGCGCCGCCATGGTTTCCTGCGGCGAAGACGCCTTGAACGGCGCTTCACCCGCGAGGAGCTCGTAGCCGAGCAGGCCGACGGCGTAGAGGTCAACGCGGTGATCGGCGGCGGGATCGCCGGCCAACTGTTCCGGCGCCATGTATGCAGGCGTCCCGATGGCCATGCCGCTCGTCGTCATGCCGACCGTGGGCATCGCGGCCGAAATGGCTTTCGCAACGCCGAAGTCGGTCACCACGGCGTGAGTGCCACTGCGGAGGACGTTGCCCGGCTTGATGTCGCGGTGGATGACGCCCCGTGAATGCGCGTACGCCAATGCGTCCGACACGTCGTGCAGGATCCGCACGACTTCGCGCGCCGAGAACTTCACGCCTTCGTGGAGGGCGTGTCGCAGCGACTCGCCCTCGATGTACGGCATGGTGAAGTAGAGCAGGTCACCCGCAGATCCCGCTGCATGGAGCGGCACGATGTGCGGATGCTGCAGTTGCGCGGCGAGCTGGATTTCGCGACGGAAGCGTTCGCGGTTCACACCCGCAGCCAGTTCCGGCGGCAGCACTTTCACCACCACCTGCCGATTGAGTGACTGCTCGGTCGCGAGGAACACACGGCTCATGCCGCTGCCTGTCAGCTCGCGCTCGAGAACGTAGTTGTCCCCCAGAGCAGTCCGAAGCTCGGATTCAAAGCTGTCAAAACCGGACATGAAGGGGCGGACGGGGGACGGAAACGGTCCGGCGCAGCGGACCAGGCTGGGAGAGATCGACTGATACTACGTGAGAGCGGGTTAAGGTGACAGACGCGGTGATGTCATATGGACAACGCCAACCGTGCCATGGCGCTTACTGTCGTGACGAGTCGAGATCGTCGAGAGTTAAGGCGAGCGTTACGAGGCGTATTTGCGTCAGGACCCGACTCTGCGATAGCGACGCAAGTACGCCGGCACCTCGATACCACGGCCGAGCCTGGGATCCGGAATGGCCTTTCCCGGTTGCAGAGACAGGGGGAGGACGCCGGCCCAGAAGGGCAACGCATAGTCCTCGTCTTCGTCCATGGGCGGACCGGTGCGGATCTTGGCTGCGGCAAGTTCGATCGGGATCGACACGACGCTCGTCGCCTTCAATTCCTTTCGC
>DATMBT010000353.1:0-2834 GCA_035559475.1 Gemmatimonadaceae bacterium | reverse complement strand
ATCGGCGTTGATGCGCTCGAGATGGACGTGCACCTCACCGGTGACGGCCACGTCGTGGTCATTCACGATCCCACGCTCGACCGGACCACGAACCTTTCCGGTCGAGTTGACCGGATGACGCTCGCCGAGATTCAGCGTGCGGACGCCGGTGCCAGGTTCACGAAGGACGGCGGCCACACATGGCCCTATCGGGACAAGGGCCTGACGATTTCCACGCTCGATGAGGTCCTCGGAGCGTTTCCTTCGATGCCGTTGTTGATCGAGATCAAGGCGAGGGCCGCTTCTCCGGCGACGCGCACTGTCATCGAACACCACCAGGCGCAGGCACGGTGCATCGTCGCTGCGTTCGATGAAGAGTCGATGGCGGCGTTCACCGGCAGCGGCATCGCGCAGGGAGCGAGCCGGCGTGACACGGGGAAACTGATGTGGCGCGCGCTCGCGGGCGTGGCGCCGTCACGCGTGGACTTCGACGTGATGTGCATACCGACGGCGTACCGCGGACTTCCGTTGCCGGTGGGCGGCTTTGTCCGGATCCTTGCGCCACTCAGCGTGCCGGTCCATGTGTGGACCGTCGATGACGCTCGTCAGGCAGGAAGGCTGCGGCGGATTGGTGTCAGGGGGATCATCTCCAACGATCCGGCGGCGATGCTCGCCTGATTCAAAAAGGGTCAGACCCTTCCTGGTCGGCGTCCGCGGCACCAGCGGTGGCCCCAAACAACCTGGAGTTTTGCCACGGCTTCACGGCGTCGAGCGAAAACCAGAGCGCGAGCCCCCGGTCGGCGTTCCGCTTCACGTCAATCTCGCCACCATGCGCTTCAAGAATCGTGCGGCAGATGCTGAGACCGAGCCCCATGCCTTCTTCCTTCGTGGTGTGGAACGGCTCGAAGAACTTCTCGATGGCTGTATCTGAAACCGCAGGGCCGCGATCAGTCACCGACACCATCACCTTGCCATCCACGGAGGACGTGGTGACGCGCACGGACCGCTCGCCAGGATCGTTGACGCTCACCGCGTCGGCGGCATTCAGCACGAGGTTGAGCACCACCTGCTGTAGCTGGATCCGGTCGCCGCGCACGGCCGGTACGTTTGCGGCCAGCGACATTTCGATCGTGATCTGGCGCTCGATGAGGTTGTTGTGAAGGAGCTTCAACACCTCGTTCACGATGGTGTTGACGTCAACCGGGGCATATTCCCGCCGATCCTTCCTGAGGAGCATTCGCAGCCGCCGCAACACATCGTCGATGCGTTGGCTGTCGCTCAGGACGTCGCCCAGCAGTTCGCGAATGGTCCCGAAGTCCGGCGCGGGAGCGGCGATCAGCCGCAACGCGACGTACGCATTGGTCGAAATCGCCGCCAGCGGCTGGTTGATCTCGTGCGCCAGTGACCCGTTCAACGCGCCCAGTGTCATCACCCGTCCGGCGTGCGCCAATTCGTCGCCCAGTTCGCGCGTGCGATACTCCGCGCGTTTCTGGTCGGTCACGTCACGGACAAGACTCAGGACGTGGTCGCGCTCCGTGCGCACCGATCGAACTTCGTAGTACCGAACCTCGCTTCCAATCTGGAGTGAATACTCCATGTGCGTCGGCTCATCGGATGCAAGCGCCGCCTTGAAGTTCGCGAGAGATTTCGCCGCGAGTTCCGGCGGCAATACGTCCGCCATGTTGCGGCCAATGAACTCACTCGGCGGCATGAGCAGGTCGCGCTCCCTTCCATAGAACTCGAGGTACACGCCTGCGGCGTCGGTCAGGAAGACCCAGTCGGGAAGCGCCTTGAGCATGGCTCGCTGTCTTTCTTCAGCATGTTTTCGAGCGGTGGTGTCCAACCCGGCGAGGAGCAGGCACTTCTGGCCACCAACGGGAACGACTTCCGCCGAGAACACGATGGTTGCTTCGCGTCCGGAGCGATGACGTAGGCGCATCTCGCGCGCGGCAAGCGGATGCTCCTGCCGGAGGACGTCGCGCAGCACATCCAGGTCTGTGTTCGACCAGATCCCCGCGTCAAGCACGGGTTGCTGCAGCAGCTCTTCGCGGTTGTAACCAGTCTGCGCTTCGAAAGCCGCATTCACGTCCAGGAACTTCCCTCTCTCCAGCGAAATGATGACCATCGCGGCAGGACTGGAGCGAAACACAATCGCGAATTTTTCTTCGGAACTCCGAAGGGCGCGTTCCACCTCGAACCGCGTCCGGATCTCTTCCTGCAACACCGTGTTTTCTTCGGTTGCCTCCTTTGCACGCGTGTGGCTCTCAACCAACGCGCGTTCCGCCTGCAGGTGTGCCTCCACAAGGAGCAGGATCATGCCCAGGCACAGGCCGCAGATCAGGAGGGTGTCGAGGTACAGCAGCTTGACGCCGGCCTGCATCGCGACGCTGGCGATCGACCCCGGTTCGGAGGGTGACCCACGGAGCAACCGCGTAACCAATGCCCCGGCGTAAACCGTCTGTGTCAGGCCGAAACCAAGGCACGAAAGACCCGTCACCATTGCCGCCGGCGACTTCGACATCCGCACCCGCTGGAAGAACACGCGCGCGCAGAAGAACAGGCTCACGGCGAGCACGATCGTGCGCGCGCTCTGTCGGAATGCAAATCCGAGGAAAGGCTGCCCTGACCACCGCAGCGAAACCGCAAATGTCGCGGCGCCGAGGACGAGCGCGACTCCGATCCCGAACCAGGCAGCACGCCGCGTCATGGCACTCGGCGACCGGAAACTCACGGCACCAAACACGAGCAACGGGGCGACCGCGAATCCAAGGAGTGTTGCCAGCAGGACAACGCCACCCTGGGCCAGGTTCCAACCCGGCGGGAACGGAATCGCCAATCGGCCGACGGCAAGGAAC
>DATMBT010000352.1:0-2747 GCA_035559475.1 Gemmatimonadaceae bacterium | reverse complement strand
CGTCGATCGCGCGATCGGGCCGGCGACGATCGGTCTGGTGAATGTCGGTGAGGTCCACGGCGGCCTTCAACGATTCATCCGAGATGAGCACGTTGTGGTGACGCTCCAGGCGCTCCTGTCGTGCACGGAGGATTTCGAGCGTTTCTTCGGCTGAGAGCTCGCGAACCAGAACGCGCTGGAATCGACGTTCGAGCGCGGGATCGGCACGCACCCAACGATCGTACTCGTCGTCGGTCGTTGCGCCGATGACTCGGAAATCGCCACGAACCAGCGCGGGCTTGAGCATGTTGGCCGCGTCCATCGCGACGCCCATGGCCGTGCCCTGCCCGATCAGGTTGTGCAGCTCGTCGATGAACAGGATGACGTCCGGACGAGCGCGCGTCTCGTCGACGAGCGCCCGAATCCGCTCCTCGTATTGGCCGCGATACGTCGTGCCGGCCAGGAGTGAGACGTGGTCAACGGCAAGCAGTCGCGTGTTCCTGAGTGACAACGGCACCTCACCCTTCGACAGCCGCTCGGCAAGGCCCTCGGCGATGGCGGTCTTGCCGACACCTGCCGGGCCAACCAGCGCCGGATTGTTCTTGCCGTGGCGCAGGAGGATGTCGATGACGCGCGAGATCTCCGGATCGCGCGCGCGAACCACTTCGAGGCGACCACTGCGCGCGTCCTCCGTCAGGTCGCGCGCAAATCGGGCAAGCGCGCCACTGATGGGGCGCGGAGCTTCATCGTCGATCACGAGACTCCCGTAAGCTGGCCGACGTACCAGTCCAGCAGCTTCTGTCCAAAAACCAACGCCAGCACCGCGGCAGGCGCAAGGAAAACACCAAACGGAACCTGGGGCATGGAAGGTTTCGTATCACCCAGCGGCATTTCGATTTGCGAGCCGCCTCGACCAGCCCTGAAACGTACGACCGGATACACCACGAACAGGAAGGTGACAGCACCCACCAGGGCACCCAGAAAGATCACCAGCAGCGTGCGCCCGGGACCAAGTGCAGCCCCAACGACCGCCATCAGCGTCACGTCCCCGAATCCCATCGCTTCCTTCTTGAGCACCACTTCTCCCAACCATCCGACAATCGCGATTGCACCGGCGCCGGCGCAGGCGCCGATGATGGCGTCCCACGGTCCGGCGAATGGCGAAACGTCGCCACGCAGCGCGGTGAAAATCGAAGTTCCCAATACGAAAACCAGTCCGAAGACCGTGAAGCCATCAGGAATGAGGTAAGTCTTCGCGTCGGTAATCGAGATGCCCAGCATGATGGTGCCGAAGACGGCCACTCGAACCGCGGTCAAAGACGGCCCCCACGCCTGGGCAGCCAGGAGCCACCCTAACGCGACAACCAGCTCGACGGCTGGATACACTACGGAGATCGGTGCCCGGCAGTTCCGGCATTTTCCGCCCAGCCAGATCCAGCCCAGGATTGGGACGTTGTCATACCATCTGATGGGCGTGAGACAGTGCGGGCAGCGCGACGGGGGCCGGATTACCGATTCGTCCATCGGCCAGCGCGCAATGCACACGTTCAGGAAGGAGCCGATCACGGCTCCAGTCAGGAAGAAGAAGAGCAGCGGGATCCAGTCGGTCACGGCCTGAGCTCGTAAAGCAGGATGCCGGTCGCTACGGCGACGTTGAGCGACTCCACGCTGGTGCTGATGGGCACCGAGACCACGCGTTCAGCGACTGCGCGCACCGCTGAGGAGACTCCGCCGCCCTCGTTGCCCACCACGAGTGCGAGACGATCGGGCGCACGATCGGGCAGCGGACCGCCACCGGTATCGGCCGCCCAGACGGGAATAGACGACCGGTTGAGGAACGCCGAGACGTCCTCCCATGAGGCGTGGAATGCGGGATAATGGAAGTGTGCGCCCATTGCGCTACGGACGACTTTGGCGTTCCACACGTCAACCGTTCCGGGCAGTGCAATCGTGGCATGTGCCCCTAGCGCGGCAGCGGTCCGAATGATGGTCCCGACGTTCCCCGGGTCCTGGACCGCGTCCAGCAGGAGGATCCGCGCCTGATTCAACTCGCCCAGGGCATCGAGCGAATGGCCCGGCGTTTTTGCGATCGCGATGATGCCCTGCGGGGATTCGGTCTCTGCGGCGCTCCGGAATTCCTTCTCATCGACCTCGTCGACTTCGATCCCGCGTGAGCGCGCCGACTCGAGCAGCGCGACACCGCGCGGAGAATCAATCAGCTTGGGCGCGGCCAGCACGCCATTGATCGAAAGCGGTGAGCGAAGCAGTTCCTCGACGGCACGAATCCCTTCCACTACGAATACGCCCTCGCGTTCGCGCGCTTTTCGGCGGCGGAGGTCACGGGCGAGGGTTAATAAACGCACGGAGAGTGGATGGCGGACGGCAGATGGCGGATGGGGGAATGAACTACAAACGGCTCACGAACTCGATGGCCACCTTCTCGAATCTTTCTCCCGCCGCCTTGGTAATCTCCAATACGTCGTCGTGCGAAATGACCTGGTCAGTCAGCCCCGCCGCGAGATTCGTTATGCAGGACACGCCGGCGACGCGCATGCCGATCGCGCGCGCGACGATCACCTCGTGCACGGTCGACATCCCCACCGCATCGGCGCCGAGTTTTTCGAGCATGTGGACTTCGGCGGGCGTTTCATAGGAGGGACCGGTCAGGCCGCAGTACACACCTTCCGTCACCGGCACACCGACGGCGTTCGCACTTTCGGCCAGGAGCGCGCGCAGCCTGGGATCCCAGGGATCGGACATGTCCGGAA
>DATMBT010000351.1:0-5474 GCA_035559475.1 Gemmatimonadaceae bacterium | reverse complement strand
TCCTCATTGCTGAGGGATCACGGCCATCCGGCGCTTTCACCATCAGTGACGCAGTCCTCAGTCACGAATACCTGTCGGCATTCACTAAGACTTACATGTTTGAGGCGTTCAGCAGACGGCCTTCTGAACTCAGAACGAATCCGCCGATCCCCGTGAGCAACCGGGGACATAGGTAACAGAACATTCCGGGAACATGGGTAACACTTATCCCCGGGTGAGGGTGCCAGCTCAGCCTCGGTTGTCGTCCACGCTTTTGACGGCGGCTAGCAGGGTCTCGACTGAAGAGAGTTTGTTCACAAAGGCAGATGCTCCGACTTCGAACGCTCGTTGCCTGACGTCCGGCTCGTCCATGGCCGTGAACACGATGACTTTCATCGCCGGGTGTTCCTGCGTGATTTGATAACACGCCTTCAGGCCGTCGGCGTCCGGGAGGTTCATGTCGAGCACAATCACGTCAGGCTGGAGGCGTTGTGCGGCCTCGAGCAGTCCGCTGCCGTCTGCAACGCTTCCCACGACGTCGTAGTTCATGGCCAGCAACCGGGAGACGGCTCTCACCACTCCGGGGTGGTCATCCGCAATCAGCACGCGGAGTCGGCTGTGCATCAGGCGAGCTTGCGCGATGCGCTTCGCGGCAGCGTGATCGTGAAGGTCGCCCCGCCGCTCTGATTCTCGTGGGCGGCGATGGTCCCGCCATGCGCGGCGACGATCCGCTGTGCGATCGTCAGGCCTATCCCGACGCCTTGCGATTTCGTCGTGACGAATGGAGTGAACAGCGTGCCGACGATTTCCGTTGGTAAACCCGTTCCACTGTCAGACACTGAAACCTCGACGTCGGCGGCCTTCACCGCGCTTCGTATCGTGATGTGCCGCCTCGCCGGCGGCGTCTCAGCCAGCGCGTCCACGGCGTTCCTCAACAGGTTGATGAGTACCTGCTGCAGGAGCACCTGGTCGCCGTCGATGACGCACGGCGTCGAGGACAGGTCGAGCGTCGCCTGGACCTGCCGCATGCTCATATCGTGGGCGACGAGGGCGAGGCTTTCCTCGATCACTGGGTGGAGGTCGATTGGCTTCTTCTGCAGTTGATGACTGCGGAGCATGGACCGATGGCGTTCGATGATCTGCGTCGCGAGGACGGCTTCCGCCTTGATATCGGCCACGATCTCCCCTGTCACCCCGGGCGCTGCCCCGTCGACGGTGACCATCATCTGAAGCGCCTCGGCGTTGTGCGCAATCGCACTAAGAGGTTGCCCCAGCTCATGCCCTATCGAAGTGGTCAGCGCCGAAATCGTCTCACGGCGATTGGCGTCGGCGGCAAGCGCCAGGTTCCGCCGGCTGTCGATCTCGGCCCGCTGCCGGGCCCGTCGTTCGTACAGGAGTCGCGCGATCAGGAGCGATTGCAACAACAGAGCGCCTAACGCGGCCAGCACCGTGAGCTGGTACTCGGCCAATAAGCTCGGGCGACGGAACTGGACGACGCTCAGAGGTGGCAAGCGACTTTCGGGGATGCCCCACCGCTGCAGCTCGCGCCAGTCGTAGATCGGTGGACCCCTCGATTGTGGTGGTACTCTGAGGCTCGCCGGTGACTCGCCAATCAGGATGCGACCGGCCACGTCGGCCGTGCGGTGAGCCAGTCCGTCGATGTTCATCATCGACCCACCGACGACGCCATGTCCGAGGTAAGGACTCTGCTGTGCAAACAGGGGGGCATTAGCCCTGGCGTGAAGGTCGGCAATGACCTGCTCTGCCGGGTACGCACCGCCTTGCGCGTCCGACCCGAAGGTTTGATAGACGATGGCCGAGTGGGCTGGAAGGTTCGCGACGCGGTCCAGGATCTCCGGAAGCGACAACGTGTCCGACCAGATAAATGTCACACGACCGCGAAATCGCGCGAACCCGGTCTCGAGCTCCGGGCGCCAGAACCGGCCGATTGCTCCGGAACCGGTCACCATGAAGACCTGCCTGGTCTCGGGGAGCACCCGCAGGATGTCATCGATCAACCCAGGCAAATCGTTCGCTACCGTGACTGCGCTCTCGTTCTCGCCGAACGGCCCATCACGGAGGTATCGCTGATCCGCCGCGGCGATGAGGAGCGGTGACCCAGGGAAAAGCTGCCGCCGATGTTTTCGCGCGAACAGTGCCGCGGGACCGCCGACCGTCATGATGAGGTCCGGCGGCGGCCGATCGGCGTACATCGATCGGATGATGTCGACGATGGCTTGTTCAGGTGCGCCGATGAAGCCTGTCGGGCCCACGACGACCTGAACGACGTTCACGGGTTTCCCGGCGCGCTGGTCCAGGCTGACGCGGAAGGTGGCTGTGAAGTGATCGAGGGTCAGGTTCCCGCGGTCGAGCGACTGCAGCACCAGGACCTGTTCGATCGGGGACTGAGCTTGGCTCGTCGCCGCAGCGATGACCAGCAAGCCTCCCAGCGACGCAACTTGCAACCTGCGACAAACGCCGCGAGCCGGACGCGATTTGCCTGCCAGACCCCCGGCGTTTTGCGCGCTGGCGGAGTGCCGGGTGCGGCCTGACATCGCTGGGTGGACCATGGGACGTTGGCAATCTTGAGCCCGGCCCGCACGGCGGCAACAGGGTTGGGCAAGAAGCGCCTGCCTTTTGGTCTGAGGGCACATGCTGTCAGCATGGCCGCCGATCCGAAACACGGGTCAAACAGACGCGCGTGGCGGGTCACCCTAACGAGAGCTGAAGCTGACGCAATCCATGGAGATCTTCTGCGAGCGGTGGTGCCGGCTGCCCCACCCCGAGCACCCGCCAGTCCTGCGGAGTGGCTCGCACGGCGTTGTCACCCGCTCAAACGTCCGCCCTCAACGCCTCCGTTGGATTGATGCCGAGCGCGCGTCGTAGCGGCACTACGCACGCGACAAGACCAGCAACCAGCATGATGCCGTCCGCGGCCAGGAGTATCAGGACCTCACGTGTTGATCCGAGGCCCACAAATGCAACCAGCGCGCTTCCCGCGAGCAACCCGGCGCTGACCTGGAGGAACGCGCGCCCGAAGATGCCAGCGACAATCCGTCCGGAGTTTGCACCCAGCGCAGCGCGAATGCCGATCTCGCGCGTCCGCCGTGCCACGGTGAATGACATCAGCGAATGGATGCCGGTCGCCGACAGCAGCAACACGATGAACGAGATCAGCCCCATCACCGACGTGAGTGCCCAGTTCCCCTGCGCCTCGCCACCTCCCGCATCCGTGAGCGGCTTGACTTCGGTCAGCCGGATGGTCGGATCGACCTCGGCGGCCACCGAACGCAAGCGTTGTGCGAACGCTTCAGGATCGCGGACACGTACGGCGAGGCTGCCGGCGCGCCCGGCCGGTGCCGGAACGGTTGGGAGGTACATCGCTGATTGCTCCTCCGGCCGCGGCAACTGCCAGCCGAAGTCCTTGACCATACCCACGACCTCGTACCAGGTCTCGCCGCCGAAGCTGCTGACCTCACCGTCGACGATGCGGACCCGTTGACCGATCGGATTGCGGCCACCGAACACGTAGCGCGCGAACGATTGGTTCACGATCATCACCCGGCCGGTTTCGAGATCGAGCGGCTCGAAGCCACGACCGTTAACGACCGACGTGCCAAAGGCGCCGAAGAAGCCGCGGGAAACGTTGACCAGCGTGCTTCTACGCAAACTGTTCGCGGGAGCACCGATCGTCGTATCGACTTCGATCCGGTACTTGAATTGGTCCTCCACCGGAAGACGGTCGGCGAATGCGACGTGCTCCACACCAGGTTCCGCGCTGAGCCGTTGTTCCAGCTCATCGAGTCGTTGACGCGCGAGACCCTGAAATGCGGCAGAATCGGCCACGTAATCTTCGCGGTCCATGGAAACGCTTGCCGTCAGGTATCGCTCCGCACCGATACCTTCGGC
The DNA here is from genome assembly GCA_035559475.1 of Gemmatimonadaceae bacterium. Taxonomy (GTDB): domain Bacteria; phylum Gemmatimonadota; class Gemmatimonadetes; order Gemmatimonadales; family Gemmatimonadaceae; genus JABWBJ01. Next base: position 1,586 of record DATMBT010000351.1, on the reverse strand, counting down.
CCGCTGACTGAACCGGTTGGATTCGTAAACGCCGCCGGCGGCTATCGGGATGAACGCCACGGTGATCGCGACCTGGACAACGATCACCGTGGTCCAGAACGCGCCAAATCTCAGGCCGGAGCCCGCGCTCTGGCTACGCATGGCGTCGTGCAGGCTTGCCCTCGTGATCCGCAGCGCCGGCAGCACGCCCACGATCATTGCGCCTAACAACGTGAGCAGCCCCGCATACAACACGGTTCTCCACGACAGGCTGGCGTCGATCCAGAACGGCAGCGATTCGCTTCCCGTGACCTGGCTCAGTCCCCAGCCCATTGCGACTCTCGCGATGACGAGTCCCACCACCGCTGCACCGCCGGCCAGTACCAACGCCTCGATGAACAGCTGGGAGATGATGCGGCCACGGCTTGCGCCGAGCGCATTGCGAACCGAAATCTCCCAGCTGCGCGTGGCCGTGCGGGCGAACACGAGTGTGGCCACGTTCGTGCACATGATGGCCAGCAGTGCCAGGAAAACGACGTTCACGATGTACAGCACGTTCCGGATGAGCATCGCTTCGCCGCCCATGGTGAGCGGCTTTGCGAACGGCGTGACTCGCGGTCTCAGGTTCTTGTGCGCTTCGGGATAGCTGGCCGTCAGGCGTGCTCCGATGACGTCGAGCTCCGTCTGTGCCGCCTTCATTGAAGCCCCGGGCGCAAGACGGCCGAAGATCTCGACGCGAGGTCCGGTCCTTGGTGCGAGCACGGATCCGTCCACACGCAACGGCAGCCAGATGCGATGGTTGGCGGGGAAGGCGAAGCCTTCGGGCATCACGCCGACAATGGTTGCGGTAACGGTGCCCAGTTTCACGGTCTTGCCGACCACCTGAGGATCAAGCGCGAACCGCGTGTTCCAGACCGTGTGGCTGATGACAGCCACCGGCGGCTCCCCCGGCTGCTCGTCCCGCGTCGTGAGTGTCCGACCAAGCACTGGTGCCGTTCCCATGAGCGCGAACGCGCTGGCCGAAACCTCTGCGCCCCTCACGGGCTCGATTCGCCGGTCGTCGGTCTGGAGGTTCCGCACGAACTCGACTGCCGCGCCCAGGTGGTCGATGGTCTTTGCCTGCTCGCGCCAGACCGAGTAATCGTGGAGCGATCGCGGCTCCACTCCGACTTCGCCGGCATCCCAGTTCCGGATTGTGACCACACGGTCGGCGTTCCGGATCGGCAGTTTCGGGTTCTGCCATTTGTTGACGGCCTCGAAGTAGATCGCGCCTAACGCGATCGCGACCGCAATCGCGACGGTGCCGACCACGGTGAGCCCGGGGTACCGCGCCAGCATGCGGAAGCCGACCTTGAAGTCCAGCCAGGAAAAACGGCTTCGGTCGATGCGACTGGCGGGTCTTTTCGTCATCGGATAGCTGTCAGCGAAGGTAGAACCACATGCTGGGCCATGCGGCAAGTACTTTGTCGGGTAAAGTAAGACGCTCGCGATGTGACTGTCAAGCGTGAAGCTGGTTTCGTGCGGGTATTCAGGGAACCTTGAGGACTGGCGCTACAGCGTCCGCGGGTGCACGACGCGGGAACAGGTTGAAGAGGACCGCCACCGAG
>DATMBT010000350.1:0-14658 GCA_035559475.1 Gemmatimonadaceae bacterium | reverse complement strand
ACTCCAACCGAGCGTGAGGTTGCCTTACTCCTGCTGAAGGGGTACGGGCACAAGCAGGTTGCGGCGAAAACCGGGCGGAGCGAGCGGACGGTTCGGCAGCATGCCGTTTCGGTCTACGAGAAGAGCGGGTTGGGTGGAAGGGCGGAATTGGCGGCGTTCTTCCTGGAGGGCGTGATGTTATCCGGCGACGGGACGCCTTCAACGACACAACAATCCTGAGAGGAGCCTATGCGACACCTGACGATTCTTGCGGTGGCCGTCATGGCCGGTTGCACCGCGCAAGCCGATAACAGCAGTGCCAAGGCTGCCGACAGCGTGGCGCCAGCCAGCACGGTTACGATCGACTGGACCCGCGTGGATTCCGCGTTCGGGCGCACGGGTGCCGTGCAACCTGGCGATGTTCACCGCTACAGCATGCCGCGCGGTGACCTCAAGGTCACGGCCGCGGGCGTCGCGATCAAACCGGCGTTCGCGCTGGGTTCATGGGTCGCATTCAAGGCACACGGCGACGGCGCGGTCGCGATGGGTGACCTGGTGCTGACCGACGAGGAACTGCCGAAGGTCATCGCGCGTCTCCAGGAAGGCGGGGTCGAGCAGACAGCCATCCACCACCACATCATCCGCGAGTCGCCACGCATCCTCTATGTGCACGTACACGGACATGGCGATCCAGTGGCCATTGCCACCACCGTTCACGCAGCGCTCGGCCTGACAGGCACGCCGGCACCCTCTCCAGCCTCTCCACCCTCGACACAGCCGTTAGGCATCGACACGACAGCGATCACCTCCGCGCTGGGTCAAAGTGGGCGCATCAACGGCGGCGTGTGGCAGGTCAGCGTCCCCCGCGCCGAAACCATCACGAGCGATGGGTTCGAAATCCCCCCCTCGATGGGACTGGGAACCGCTATCAATTTCCAGCCAACAGGCGGCGGCAAGGCAGCGATCACCGGGGACTTCGTGATGCTGGGCAGTGAAGTGAACGCGGTCATCAAGGCGTTGAGCGGCAATGGCATCACCGTCACCAGCCTCCACAATCACCTGCTCGACGAAACCCCACGACTCTTCTTCATGCACTTCTGGGCGAACGACGACGCGGTCACCCTGGCGCGCGGGCTCAAGGCCGCGCTCGACCTGACGAATTCGCGCCGATGACTCACGGGCAACGGCTCGTTCGCACCACACTGATCGCAATCGCATTTACCCTCCCACTTCCCGTTCTGTCGCAGGACGCCCGGGCCACGGCATCTCGACCATCGTTGCGCGTTGGTATCGCCGCGGGAATTGGCATCGACGGCCGCCTCGATGAAGCCGCGTGGATGCGAACCGACTCGATCGCGAATCTCACGCAGATCGAACCGGTGGAAGGCCTGCCCCCAACCGGTCGTACCGTGGTTCGCGTCCTCACTACTGCGGACGCGATCATTTTCGGTATCCGCGCCGATGATCCGGACGCGGCCCGCATCACCAGCTTCGCCCGCAATCGCGACGCCAGCCTGACGAGCGAAGACCACATCCGCGTGGTGCTCGATACATACCTCGACGGGCGTTCGGGCTACGTGTTCATCGTGAATCCGCATGGCGCGCGATACGATGCGCTCGTCGCGAACCAGGGCGAGGGCGAAAACGCGCAGTGGGACGCGATCTGGGAGGCGGCAACACATCGCGATTCCACCGGTTGGTCGGTCGAGATCCTGATCCCGGTCAAGAGCCTGTTGTTCAAGCGTGGTCTCACCGAGTGGGGCTTCAACGTCGAGCGCCGGATCCAGCGTCTGCTCGAGACCTCACGCTGGGCCAGTCCCGATCGCGACGTGAAGATCAACGTCACCAGTCGCTCCGGGCTCCTGACCGCCATGCCGGCGTTCGATCTCGGCCTTGGCCTCAGCGTTCGGCCGTCGATCACCAGCTCGATAGGCAGGGCCGCGAGTGCTTCGACAGTCTCCGATTATTCGGCGAGTCTCGACGTTACGCAGCGGCTCGGCGGAAACACGCTCGGTTCCCTCACCGTGAACACCGACTTCGCCGAGACTGAAGTCGACACGCGGCGCACCAACCTGACGCGCTTTCCCCTGCTCTTCCCCGAGAAGCGCACGTTTTTTCTGGAAAGTTCCGACATCTTCGACTTCGGACTTGGTCTCGGGAGCAGCAGCGGATCGAGCGGTGATGTGATCCCGTTCTTCAGTCGCCGCATCGGCCTGCTCGGCGGTCAGGAAATCCCGCTGGATGCCGGCGTAAAGATCGCGGGACGCGAAGGCGCAACCAATTTCGGCGCGCTGCTGGTTCGAACGGGGAACGTCGACACGCTGCCGACGGATAACACCATGGGCGTGTTCCGATTGAAGCAGAACGTCCTGCACGAGTCTTCGATCGGAGTCATCGCGACGTCCGGCGACCCGCTGGGTCGAGCCGGTAGCTGGACCGCTGGCACGGACCTGACATACCAGACGTCGCGGTTCCAGGGCGACAAGAACTTCCTGGTCGGCGTGTGGGGCCTGGCCACCGACCGGGCGGACCTTCCGGGCACTCCACACGCTCTCGGCGCCAAGATCGACTACCCTAACGATCTCTGGGACCTCGCGGCCACGTACAAGTGGGTCGGTGAGGCATTCGACCCGTCGCTGGGGTTCGTGCAGCGCCCGGGCGGGCAGCTGCTCACGTTCAACATCACCAACACGCCACGCCCGAAGCGTCCCATTCTTGGCCTGCGCGTGCGACAGATGACCAACGAGTGGTTCAACACGCTGGCCACGGACCTGAATGGAAAGTGGGAGAGCTACCGGATCTTCCTCGCGCCGGTCAACTGGCGGCTCGAGAGCGGGGATCGTTATGAGATCAACGTCGTGCCCACGGGCGAGAGACTCGTGGCTCCGTTCGAGATTGCCGATGGCGTGATTATCCCACCGGGCAGCTATCACTGGAACCGCTATCGCCTCGAGGCCCAGCTGGCGGCGAAGCGCAAGTTCAGCGGTCAGTTCACCTGGTGGTTTGGCGATTTCTATTCGGGCACGCTGGACGAGTTCATCGCCACGGCGGCGTGGAAACCGTCGGCGCTGTTCATCATGGAGTTCAACGCGACGCGCAACGAAGGCCGGCTGGCCGAGGGCGACTTCACGCAGCAGGTGGTCGGCACGCGCGTGCGGCTGAACGTTTCGCCCGACCTGCAGTTCAACAGCTACCTGCAGTACGACAACACCACCGACAGCTTCGGGACGAACACTCGCGTGCGCTGGACGTTCTCGCCGTTAGGCGAATTGTTCGTCGTCTACAACCACAACATCCGCGAGCTGACCCCGGCGCCAGGCGTGCCGCGCGAGTGGCGATTCGATTCCAACCAGTTGCTGGTGAAGCTGCAATACGCCTGGCGGTACTGAAAGCAGGGTCAGGGGTTCAGACTTCGACGGCAGCAGGAGCGGAAGCTCCCGTGTTAACAAGGTGGCTTGACATTTGGTGTGATAACACCTACTATCCAACCCATGACATCGACCCTGCGAGCAGAACTCCAGCAGCGAAAGCCGTTCAGCAGCCTCGAGCAGGAAGCGACGTTGAATATCGCACGGACCGAGGCTGCCCTGCGCGAACCGCTGGAGGAATTGCTCAAGGGGGCCGGTGTGAGCCTGACGCAGTACAACGTGCTCCGCATCCTGCGGGGCGCGGGGCCGGAAGGGCTGACCCGGAATGAGATCCGCGATCGGCTCATCGACCGGATGCCTGACGTCACGCGACTGCTGGACCGGATGGAGGAGGCCGGATGGGTAAGTCGTGTTCGCGAGGTGGAGGACCGTCGCTGCGTCGCCACTCACCTCACCAGGTCGGGACGGTCGCTCGTCGATTCCCTCGATGCACCAGTGCAGGAGGAACACGCTCGACGGCTCGGCCACATGACGAAAACCCAGCTTCGCACGCTCATCGACCTTCTTTCCCTGGCTCGCGAAAAGGTGTAGTCAGCCAACCCGACGCCGGGAAATCGCCTGACCTGATAGGTGTTATAACATCAGATGTCTAAACAACTAACGCTAAACCCCGAGGATCTTTCAATGCGTCTCTTCAATCCCACCACGACGCGCCAGGCTGATGCCGGCCTCACGCTGCTCCGCGCCATCACCGGTGTCACCTTCGCGGCTCACGGTGCCCAGAAACTCTTCGTCTACGGATTCGACGGCGTCGCCGGGGCGTTCGCCCAGATGGGCGTCCCGTTCCCCGGCGTCATGGGGCCGTTCGTCGGCTTCGTCGAGCTGTTCGGCGGGCTGGCGCTCATCGCCGGTCTGCTCACCCGGCTCGCCGGTGTCGGCCTGACCGCGGTCATGCTGGGCGCGATGTTCCTGGTTCACCTGCCGGCCGGTTTCTTCCTGCCTAACGGCTATGAGTTCGTGCTGATGCTGGCCGCCAGCGCCACCACGCTCGCCATTACCGGCGCCGGCCGTTATTCAGCCGACGCTGCCATTGCCCGCCGGCGCGTAACGAACGTGGTCCCGATGCCGGCGGCTGAAAAGTTCCGTCGCGCCGCGTAAATTCATCGCATCAACCTGCTGGCCGGCGCCCACCGCGGGCGCTGGCCACTGGAGAAAATGCAAAATGGGAGTAACGACACAGGATATTTTCGGCGAAGCCTCGGGCGCGGTTCCCGCTTCCGAGGGCAGCTACGGCGAGGCGCCTTCAGGCTTCCGCTTGCCGAAAGAGACTCGATTGGGACCAGTGAGCCTGCAGGTCGCCGATCTCGCGCGATCGATCGAGTTCTATGAAGAAGTCCTTGGATTCCGCACAGTCAGTGGTGAAGGATCGTCCGTCGTGCTGGCTGCGCGGGGCGACCATACGCCAATCATCGAGCTTCACGAATACCCGGGCGCGAAGCCGACACCGGTGAGGAGCCGCCTCGGTCTGTACCACTTCGCGATCCTGCTGCCAGACCGCCCGTCGTTAGGTCGCTTCGTGAAGCACCTCGCGGCAATCGGGGTGCGAGCCGGATCTTCCGATCACCTCGTCAGTGAAGCGTTCTACCTCCAGGACCCGGACAACCTCGGCATCGAGGTGTATGCTGACCGTCCGCGGAACACATGGATGCGCGTTGGCCGGCAGCTCATGATGGCCACCGACCCGATCGACATCAATTCACTCGTGGCTGCCGCGGATGGCCCGTGGACCGGGATGCCGGCGGGAACAACCATCGGGCATGTGCACCTGCACGTCGGGGACATCGCGACCGCATCAGCGTTCTATTCGGAGGCGCTGGGGTTCGACCGTATCGTCTGGCACTACCCGGGTGCGCTGTTCCTGAGCGCCGGCGGCTATCACCATCATCTCGGGACGAATACATGGGCCGGGCGCGCTCCGAGTCCAGCGCCGGATGAAGCGCAACTGCTCGGCTGGACTGTTCAACTTCCCGACGAAGCTGCCCGGACGGCACTCGCCGAAAGCCTCACCCGCGCAGGACACGCACCGGAGCGGAATGAGATGGGGCTCGTCACGCGGGATCCCTGGGGAACGTCAATCCGCTTCACCGTCGCGCCGGCTCACTGAGCCGGCGTCCCTTTTGCCGGCATAACACGATCATGGAATGACTCGCTCGAGGCTGGAGTCATCGGATCGCAAAGGTCAACGTCGCCCAGCGGGATTCATAATCCACCGAGTCATTGGCGACGCGGGTCATGTTGATGAACTTCACGTACCACTCACCGGCCGTTGGCAGCGGGATGCTCAGCGTGCCATCTGCCCTGGTGCGTGCCGAGCGCGCTGCGATCTCGCCACCTGCCGCGGTCTTGCCGCCGAAAAGCACGAACTGGTTCGCCACCGGCTTGCCGCTCACCTTCGCGCGGATCCGGAACGTGCCGCCCGCCTTCAATGAATACGGGTTGTTGAGTGGGATGATTTCGGCAGGATAGCCGAACTCCGCGCCGTAGCTGGCGCTCAGCGAGTCGCCCACCTGGATGAGCGTCTTCACGTGCTTGTGGTATCGCTCTCGAGATGGCTTGTCGAGTTCCTTGCTCTTTTGTCGGTCGGCAAGAACGTCGGGGATTCCGTCGTCTTTCAGGTACGTGTTGAACTCGTCCGCTTTCAACTCGATGATGCTTGGCCGGGTGGAGACGCCGATCGCGTAGGTTCCGCGTGCCCCGACGTGGACCTTGAAGGTGGTCGTATCGCCGGTCTCGGTCCACGTGTCCATGTCGATCGGGATGCGCGCGCGGCTGCCGGCGAACGAGGCATCGCGCACACGCGATCGCACGATCGAGTTCTCGCTGACGCCGAATTCCCCGTTGATGAGCCTCACGAGAACGTCGCTCTGGGGAGAGACGAAGTAGCGATCGGCGCGCAGGAACATGTCGTGCGCGGTCGCGACAGTCGTGATCGCGATGACCAACGCGATGGAGATGACGAAAATGCGGCTCGCGGACCGCCAGGACGTTGCCACAAAGCGCTTCATCGGTCGGCTCCTCTGCAAATTGATCAGGGCGGGTAAGCGTGAACACGGATAGCACGGATACCGCGGGTTAACACAGATTGAGCACGCCGTGAGGGGCAATACCGTTCGTCTCGAACGAACGAGTTATCCGTTTGCCCCTCACGGCGTGCTCTACCCGTGTCAATCGGCGGCTTCTGCGCTATCCGTGTTCACGCTTCACCGTGGTATCGTGGTTTCAGCACTCATGGTTTGTCCGTCTTGATCGAGTTTACCACCATCAAACGTACGCCCGCCACCGAGTCGTGCGTCCCAGCCACGGCAATCACGTCACCAGGATTGAGGCGCGTATTTCCCCGCGGTGAGATCACGTGTTCGTCGCCGCGAATCAGTGCCAGCACGGTTGCACCGGTAACGCCGCGCATGTCGAGTTCAGCCAGAGTCCGTCCGGCCGCCGGGCTGTCACGCTCAACGGTCATCGCGACCGGTTCGCCCAGGCCCGGCAACATCGTATGCATGAGTGACATGGCGTCGTCCACGCTCTTGCCCTGCGCACCATCCGCCGCGCGCCGCGCCAGCGCGGCTGCAATCACCTCACCGCCAGCGAGTGCGTGTCCCTGCAGGTTCTTCGCACTCCGCCAGACGGCGAGGACGAGGATGATCCCGGCGGCGAGCACCACGACCGGGCCCGGGATGCTTGGCGCGAACGGTTGCGTGACGGCCACCAGCAACGCGACGACAGCGAACAGGATCGCGAACTGCAGCGTCACCTCGAGCGCGCGACGTGGCGCTCGAGCCATGTCCACCTTGCGTCCCTCTGGAGCCGGGAGCGCCTGCACGGCGATCGCGAGACCAAGGAGGTGCGTCGTGCGCACAAGAAACGCCACCGGCAGTGCCGCCAGAGCCGCCGCTCCGGCGATGACGACGGCGCGCGCCGCCGGGAGGGACAGCCCAACGGTTTCGTCGAGCCACGCAGTCAACCGTGGGAATTCCACCGACAGTCCGATGAACAGCACCGCAAGCACCACGGTGTCGATCGCGATCGAGCGCACCAGGCGTCGCGTGCGACGTCTGCGCCCACTCGGACGCGGTGCCGTGCGCAGTCCCTCGAGCCACGACCCGTAGAGCGCCGTAAACGTCTGCAACGGACCCGGAAGCTGGGCATCGACGAGGGCTGCCACGCGTCGCGCCGACTTGATGAGCGCCGGTGTTGTCAGGGTGGTGATGGCGCTGACGGCAACCGCAATCGGGTAGATGGATTCGCTGATCGAGTCGGTCGCCAGACCGACAGAGGCGATGATGAACGAGAACTCGCCGATCTGCGCGAGGCTCATGCCCGCCTGCACCGCGGGACGCAGCCCTTCGCCGGTGAGAAAGACGCCGCTCGACACCGCCACCACCTTGCCCACGATCACGATCGCCACGAGCACGAGGATGATCCACCAGTACTCGACAATCACCATGGGATCGAGCAGCATGCCGACGGCAACGAAGAAGATCGCGACAAAAAGATCACGCACCGGCGTGACCAGGTGCTCTACGGCCTTCTCCTGCCCCGATTCGGCCACCAGCGCCCCGGCGATGAAGGCGCCTAACGCGACCGAATAGCCGAGCGACAGCGCCAGGAGCGACGCGGCGAAGCAAACGCCCATGCTCGCCACCAGGATGGTCTCGGCGCGCTCGATGCGCACAGCGGCGCGGATGAGGCGCGGGACGATCAGCAGTCCTGCGCCAAGCAAACCCGCCAGGAACAGCACCAGCCGCAGCGTGGTGGCCACCACCTGTCGTGGCGACAACCCTTCGCCTTGTCCGACCGCGGTCAGGATGGCGACCAGCAGGATGGCGATCAGGTCCTCGAAGATGAGGATACCGAGCACGATGTCCGCGACGCGCCCGCGAACTCCCTGCTCCGCAAACGCCTTGACGATGATCGTGGTGCTGGAGATGGCCACAATCGCAGCGAGGAAAACGCTTTCGATCGTCGTGAACCCGAGCAGTTGGCCGGCCAGGTAGCCGAGCCCCATCATCACGCTGGTCTCGGTGATGGCCGCGATCCCCGCGGCACCTCCCACCTGCAGCAATCGCTTGAAACTGAACTCGAGTCCGATCGAGAACATCAGCAGGATCACGCCAAGTTCAGCAAGCGTGCGCACCATCTGCTGGTTCGCCACGAGCGGCACAGGGATGTTCGGGCCGACGATCATCCCGGCCACCAGGTAGCCGAACACCACCGGCAGGCGCAGACGCTGAAAAACGAGGCTCGTCAGCGCCGCGACACTCAGGACGAGCGCGAGGTTGACCAGGAAGTCATGCGAGTCAAGCACGCTGCGTCCTCACCGCCACCCGCTCCATGACCGCAACCACGACGTACGTCAGCAGCGACAAGCCGAGCGACAACAGGAACGGAAATGGATATCCGGCGAACGATGCAGTCAGGTAGGAGACCACGCCCATCGCGAGCGTCAGCATCGCCGCGATCGGACCGCCGAGCGACGTAAAGAGACCGAAGCATACCGTCACGAGCGTCCCCGCGCTTCCAAACGCCGACGCATCCTCCACCAGCTCAAACACGCCCTCGGCCCTGATCGCCTGCACATAGGCGAGTGCTCCGAAGATGAGGACTCCGGCTCGCGCGATGCGCACCTTGGTCCGTTCGTTCGTCACGCCGAACATCGGGACCACCAGGTTGTGCGACATCAGGCCGGAAGAGACGAGCAGTGTGCTGTCCACCGTGGAGAGGATGGCCGAGACGAGCGCACCGGAAAAAATCGCGAAAAAGATTGTCGGCAGGAGCGCGTGAGCTACCGCGGGGATGACCCGCTCGGGTTCAGCCAACGCCGGTACGACGTGTTGGCCCAGCAATCCAATGACCAGAGGGATACTGCCGACCACCATATAGAGGCCGCCCGCCATCATCGACGAGCGGCGGGCCACGTTAGGCGTGCGCGTGGCGATGATGCGACCCACCAGCTCCGTGGCGATCACCGAACCGCAGACCGGGATCGCCCACTCCTCCGCGATATCCCAGAACGACATTGTACCGGTGGTGGGAAGGAGCGAGACCGGACCGACGTCGGCAAGCACGGTCGCCAGGCCTCCGGAGTGGTTGAGTTGCATGAGGACGCCGACCAGCAGCACGATCAATCCAACAGTGATGGTGACGCCTTGCAGCAGGTCATGGATGACGTCGGCCAGCAGGCCGCCGAACACGGTGTAGAGCAGCGTGAAAGCGGCCGCGCCGCCGATAGCCGCGTCGATCGGTATGGAAGGAGCAGCCGAGGACACCACGTACCCGAACGAACGAATCTGGGCCGCCGCCCACAGGATTGATCCGGGAATGAGGATCACCGCCGCGAGCCGCTCCACCGGCACCGAATACCGCTGACGGAACAGGTCGGCGAGCGTCGTCAGGCGGCGCCGCCAGAGCGGTCCGGCAAACACGAGCCCCATCAGGATGAGGCACAGTCCGTATCCGAAGGGTTCCGCGTTGCCGAGCGACACCCCATCGCGGAACGAGTTTCCGGCCGAACCGACCACCGTCTCGGAGCCGAACCACGTGGCGAAGATGGAGAAGGTGGCAAACGTGTACCCCAGGCTGCGTCCGGCGAGCAGGTAGTCGGATTCGTTCCGGATCCGGCGCGCGATCCAGACGCCGATGCCCAGCTGCAGCGCCAGGTACGCGGCGATGGCCACCAGTCCGGGCGTCATGCCTCAGATCCCGCCGAACACAAAACCCCGGCCTAACGAGGCCACCCAGCCGGCGCCGAACGATCCGCTGGCCGCCCGGCGCGAGACGTCCAGGCGCCAGATGCCGCCGGCCTCACGGATGGAGGCAAGCCGTAACCCAAGGCCCAGTTCCGTTCCCGTCAGTCGCGGGTCACCCCCGTTCCACGCTCCGGCATGTCCGGCAAACGCGGCAGCACCAACACCGACCACGCCGAACAGGTGCGGCCAGACGAGGTAGCGGTATTCACTCGAGAGCACGAAATAGCGGTCGCCGGTGAACGCGTGCGCGGGGTACGCGCGCAAACCGGTCCCGAGCCCGAGGTCGAACTCGCGGCCGGGAACCGGATTGTGTTGCACGCCGCCGGAGGCGTGCGCCACGAACAGGTGGCGTTCCCCGCGCTGGCCCACCAGCGACAGCGCGGCTTCGGCCGTGGCCGAGTCGGTTCCCTCGGACGTCTGGAGCGCCGAGCCGCGTATGCCGAAGCGGGCGAAACCGCCAAGACCACGCAGGCGAACGCCGACGCCGGCACCTAACGACGCTCCGATGCCATTGCGGTCGTAGCCCCACGCGCGCGGCGCCGCCAGGAGCGTGACATTCGCGAACACGCCAAGGTCGATGTCTTCGATGCGACCGATGCGCTCCACGTTGCGGGCGCGGACATACCGGGGCGCTCGGATCGCAAGGTACGGACCGGCCGTTCCACTGCGGCTGTTTGGAATGTCGTCCTGATCCTCGAGGGCGACCTGGTCATCGCGCAGGTACTGGGCAAAGAGCCCCAGGCGCATGAACCCGCGCGGATCCGCCTGGATGGCGGTCGCCGCATCCAGGCGAAGCAGCGCGGACTCACGCCAGAGCGAATCGGAAATGACGCCGTTCGCGAACTGCAGGACCCGGCCCTGGAACACCGAGGAGCCCAACGACCACCCGTTTCTCGAGGAGAGGCTGAGAAACGGACGGCGTATCGACGCCGTGCCTCCACGTCCGTCGGATCGCTCCACGAACGATGCGCCGATGCCGATACGCTCACCAATCGCGCGCGGCGTGTCGAAACCCGCGGCAATCGAACTGCGATCGGGATCGTTGCGATAGGCAACCTGCGCGGCCGTTCGCGTGCCGAGCAGGTTGCCTTCCTGCAGCGAGAGGTCGATGGTGGATTCGGCGCCGCCACTTGCCGCCACGTTCACGCCGAAGGTGGTCGTCCACGCATCGGCGGTGCGGACGACCAGGACGAGTCCCGTGTCCGTTGGCACCGCGTCGATGTGCACATCGCGGAAGATCCCGAGCGCGCGAAGGTTGCGTTCTGATTCGGCGACAAGGGCGCTGTCATAGCGATCGCCGATCTCGATCAACAGCTCGCGGCGAATCACGTTCGGGCGAGTTTCAACGTGCAACGTATTCGCCAGCCGGTATGCCCAGTTCCGGGCTTCCGAAGCCTCGAACACGTCATTGCGCTGGATGACTACTCCCCTGACGCGGTCAGCTGCACCCTGGGCGGAAGCACTTGAAGTCCAGGTACCAAGTCCAAGTCCAAGGCCAAGGCCAAGTCCTGATCGCAGCAGCCAAGACGGCAAACGGTGGGGTGTCAGCATGCGACAAAAGAAGCCTCACGATGCGCCGTGCGCCAAGGTGTCGATTGACCCCCGTTAGCGCGGGGCCGCAGATTGACTCAGGGACCGCGCCCGCAAACCGCGTGGGCATGCCGGTCCATCCCTTCCGGGAGTGCTGTTATGGAATCCTCGCCGCATCTCCGCCTGGTGCCGGGTCCCGCTGGTCCCGGCACACGAACAGCGTTCCGCGTGCTGTTCGGCGTCGTGTTCCTGGTGCTCATCGTTTTTCCCGCGATGATGCGCCTGGCCGCGGACCTCTTCTGGTTCCAGGAGATCGGTTTTCAGCGCGTCTTTGCGACGGAGCTGCTCGCGAAGTCCGTGCTGTTTGTGGTGGTCACGCTCGGGACGTATGCGCTGTTGACGGTGAACCTGAGGGTTGCCCGGCGCGGAGAAGCGCTGGACAGCATCCTGCCGGGTCAGGTGCCCGAGAGCCTGATGGAGTTGCTGCAGAAATTGCCCCGCCTGACGACACCGATCGCAATTGTCGTGTCCCTGCTCGCGGGAATCTCGGCGACCGCAGCGTGGATGACCGCGTTGCAGTTCCTGAATGGCGCACCGTTTGGCGCGACGGATCCCGTCTTCAATCGCGACATCGGGTACTACACGTTTGTCATGCCTGCCTGGTCGATGGTGCTCGGCTTGTTGAGCACATTGACGGTGCTGTCGGCATTGCTCGCCGGTTTCGTCTATCTCGTGCGCGGTGAGATCCGGCCACCAAATCCCAGGCTCTGGTTGTCACCGCGCGCGGGCGCGCACCTCGGGATCCTGCTTGCGATTTTCCTGGTGCTCGCCGCTGCCCGCATCTGGGTCGTGCAAATTCCGGAGCTGCTGTTTTCCAATACGGGGCCACTGACGGGCGCGAGCTACGCCGACCTCCATGCGCAGCGCCCCGGTCTCCACGCCGCCGCGTTTACGGCCCTGCTGGGTGCAGCGTTCATCGTGCTGGGCATCGTCAGGCGCCGCGTGTTACCGGCGGCACCGATTGCGCTGATCGTGTATTTCGCCGTCGCCTTCCTGGGCCGGACGGTGTACCCGTCGATCATCCAGCGACTGGTGGTGGCGCCGACGGAGCTGGGACGTGAGCGGCCGTACATCGCCAACCACATTCGCGCCACGCGCCTGGCCTGGGGCATCGACAGTGTCGTGACTCGCGACCTTCCCGGCGACGTCGCACTGAGCCTGGCCGACATCCGCGCCAATGGGCAAACGATTGAAAACGTGCGACTCTGGGAACGCGAGCCGCTGTTGCAGACGTTCGGACAGTTGCAGGAAATCCGAACGTACTACGACTTCGTTTCTGTCGATGACGATCGCTATGTCATCGATGGGCGCTATCGCCAGGTGCTGCTGTCGCCGCGCGAACTGAACACCAACGCACTGCCGACCCGCTCGTTCATCAACGATCACCTGACATTCACGCACGGCATGGGGCTCACGCTGGCGCCCGTGAACCAGGTGACCACCGAAGGGTTGCCGGTGCTCTTTGTGAAGGACCTCCCCCCGGCGACAACGGGTTCGTTGCGTGTGACGCGGCCGCAGATCTACTACGGCGAACTGACGAACGATTATGCGATTGTCGGAACGCGGCAGCCTGAGTTCGATTACCCCTCGGGCGAACAGAACATCAGCGCGCCGTACGAGGGACGTGGTGGCGTGCTGCTCACCTCTTTGCGCCGGGCAACACTCGCGTGGCACTTCGGTTCATTGAAGATGCTGCTCTCGGGTGACATCACGTCGTCGAGCCGCATCCTGTATCGCCGCAATATCACGGACCGCGTGGCGCGCGCACTGCCCTTTGTGCGCGTAGACAGCGATCCGTACCTCGTCCTCACTGACGCCGGTGACCTGGTCTGGATCATTGACGGCTACACGAGCACAACCCGGTACCCGTACGCAGCGCGCCTTGCTGACGGCACCACGTACATGCGCAACAGCGTGAAGATCACGGTGGACGCGTATCATGGCAGCGTGAGGGCGTACATCGCCGATGCGGTCGACCCGCTCATCCGCACGCAGGCGCGGATCTTCCCCGGCATTCTGCTGCCGCTCGACTCCATGCCCGCCGACCTGCGCCGACACCTGCGGTACCCGGAAGACCTCTACCGCGCGCAGGCGTCGCTCTACACGTCATTTCACATGGACCAGCCGGACCAGTTCTACAACAGGGAAGACCAGTGGCAGGTTCCGTCGATGGACGCGGGGCGCGACCGCAATCCGTTCATGCGGCACATCGTCATGCGCCTGCCTGACGAGCAGAAGGCCGAGTACATCTTCATGACGCCCTTTACACCACGGCAGAAGGACAACCTCGCGGCGTGGATGATTGCGCGCAACGACGGGGAGCACTACGGCAAGCTGCTGGTCTATCGCTTCCCGAAGCAGAGCCTCATCTTCGGCCCGAAGCAGATTGTGAACCGCATCAACCAGGACACGGAGATCTCACGCCAGATCACGTTGTGGGACCAGCGCGGTTCCGAAGTGATTCGTGGTGAGCTGCTCGTGATCCCGATCGAGAAATCGCTGCTTTACGTGCAGCCGATTTACCTGCGCGCCGAAGGTGGACAGATCCCCGAACTGAAGCGCGTGGTGGTCGCGCACCAGAACCAGGTGGTGATGGCGGAGACACTCGACGCGGGTTTGTCGCTGTTGTTTGGTGGCAACGCCGGGAGGCCATCAGTGGTGGTTGATTCCGCACAGGCGTCCGCTCCCGCGGCAGCGGGTGGTGTATCGGCGACGCTGTTGCGCCAGGTGCAGGACGCGTACGATCGCGCGATTGCGGCGCAGCGTGCCGGTAACTGGGCGCAGTACGGCGAAGAGATGAACCGACTCGGGGACTTGCTCAGGAGACTGACGAGAACTCCGTAGGAGTGCAGAATGCAGAGCGCAGAGTGCGGAGTTGAGCCGATCTGCACTTTGCATTCTGCACTTTGCATTCT
>DATMBT010000349.1:0-4894 GCA_035559475.1 Gemmatimonadaceae bacterium | reverse complement strand
GCGTCCGCCGAGCCGCCGAAGAGCAGCCACGAGGCATTTGCCGCGACGCGCTCCGAATAGAGCGCGGCCCGGTCAGCGCGGATGACTCGCTGGTACGTCGCGGCAACGTTGCCACGTGTCCCGAACGGCACCACCGCGGACGCGCCAATCAGCCAGCCATCCTCGTCAGGCGGCAGGTCGTCAACCGCGCCCAGTTCCGGTCCAGTCGCTGGTTCGTTCAGTCCAACGACCAGGCTGCGCCCGCCAAACACGTCGATGCGCGCGCGCCCCGGTCGCAGCAGCAGTGATCCGCCGTCGTAGTTGTAGAGCCCGAGCCCACCGGTCGTCCACTGCCTGCCGAGTCGCGCGCGCCATTTCTCGCGATCAACCTCGAGCCAGGCTTCTATGGCATCGAAATGGTCGTCCGCCCGGGGCCATGACGCGTCCGCGCTCCCTAACGAGCCACGGGCACGCATGTGCGCCTGCGCACTGATCCCCTGCCCCAGCCCCCACACCACGGCGCGCAGGTCCTGCACCAGTGGCGCGGCCGTTTCGCGATCACCAGAGCTCAGGAACCGGCAAAACGCTTCACCGGTAACGCACCGCACGACCGTTCCGTCGGGCAACAGGCGATACGGGCCCGTGCCCGACGCCTGGCCTATGGGCACACTGTCCTCGACGAGTGGCCGGACGTCGACTACCTGCAACGCGCTGACCCCGGTGACGCGCACCCCCTGGGCGCCCGCACGACCGGTGACGACAGCTGCGGCAGCGATCGTCACCACGAGGCCTTTCACGTTCACGATCGAGTCCCTGACCAGGCGCTCAGGTGGCACGGCGCGCACTCGCGACCGGTTTTGTGATCGCGTTGTTCGGCGTGGCAGGCCACGCAGGTTGCGCGCACTGGACTCACCGCGATACTGCGCTCGCGGTCATGACATCCGGAAGCCGCGCAGCCGGTCGCGTGCACCGCACGCGTGTGCGTGTCCTTCGCTGGCGGATGGCAACTGGCGCAGTTCCGCTCAGGTGTGTGGTGTTCGGTGTGGCATGATGCGCACGTGCGTTCCACGGTGCGTTGGCGCGTGTCCGCGTGGCACGTGGCACACTCCAGTCGGCTGTGCCGCTCATGCGCAAACGCCACTGGCCGGGACCGCGGCTGCTGCCAGACCGAAAGCGCGAATGTCGTGGGAACCGGACGGGCCGCGCCGATTTCCCCAGTCGTGTGGCACGCGACGCAGTTCCGGGCCGTCGCGTTGTTCCCGTGGTGGCATCCCTGGCAGTCGCGCGCAACGGATTGTTTCAGGTCTCCATGCCCGGTGCGCGTGCTGTGGCACGTGGTGCACGTGACGGAGGCGTGGCGCGCGTGCTCGAATCGCGCCGTGTCGCGCCCCTGGCGTGCCGGCGCGGTGGCGACGTTCAGCGCGGCGCCTTCATTGCCTCGCCTTCGCGCCCTCCCGGCCGGCGGAGGCGAAATCGCCCCGCCTGCCTGACGAGTGCCGCCCCATGATGCGGGAATGAGGGGAACGCCCTCACGGGCACGATGGGGTGATGGTTGCACCAGGTCCAGTCCGCGCCCCGGGGGTGTGGCGTTGCCGCCTGACGAGTCGGGCGACAGGTGATCCGTGGGCGGTCGGGTTCGCACCGCCGGATCCGAGATTCCCGTGTGACAGCTCTTGCAGTCAACCGCATTTGCCTTCCAGGTGTGCGCGCCATGGCACGCCCCGCACGTCTGCAGGCGATGGCGGCCAAGGTTGCGATGCATCGCCGTCAACGTGTCCGAACGCGTGTGGCATCCGGACGTCGCACACGACTGGAACGCTCCCTGCGGCGTAGTCTGCGTATGCGGATTGTGGCACGAGCCGCACTTCCCGCCATGTGGTTCTTGTTCCGGCGCAAACTGGCCCAGTCGTTCGGCCATGGCGTGACAACCGAGGCACTGCTCGTCGGTGGGGATCAGCGCGGCCCGGGAAGAATCGATCGGATTGTTTTCG
This sequence comes from Gemmatimonadaceae bacterium, assembly GCA_035559475.1. Taxonomy (GTDB): domain Bacteria; phylum Gemmatimonadota; class Gemmatimonadetes; order Gemmatimonadales; family Gemmatimonadaceae; genus JABWBJ01. Next base: position 2,924 of record DATMBT010000349.1, on the reverse strand, counting down.
GCAGCCTTCACCGTGAACACGTGACATACGGTGCAATGCAGGTCCGTCTGCTGCGCCATGCGGCCCAGTTCCACTCGCTGGTCGTCATGACAACCGGACTGGGCGCAGGTTTCGCTCACGGGCTTGAAGCGGTGCACCTCGCGCGCATGGCACGTCGTGCACTCCATCCGGGACATGAGCGGCGAACGCGGGTTGAGGTGCACCTGGTGTCCCGCCGTGGCCGACACGCGCTTCCAGGTGCTGTCGGCATCCTTCTGGATGTGGCACTCGGCACAGATGACGTTAGGCACCGTGCGGTGCGCGGGAATCGAGTCCGGGCGCTCCGTGACCTGGATGTAGAGCTCGATACTGCTCGCGAAGATCGACTGCCGGTGGCAGTCATGGCACTTCAGCTTCGCGTGTTCGCTCGTGCCGAATCGCTGGAACGGCACGGCCATGATGTGACACCCCGAGCAGAACTCGTTGTCGTGCATCATGTAGTTCCACGTCCCCAACCCGGCGAAGCCGATACCTCCCAGGACCACAAGGGTGATGGCGGCGAATCCCATTTTCCACGCCCGTGACTTCGCGCCGAACCATGCGCCCAGCGCCACTCGATGTCGCCACGCCAGGAAGGCCAGGACCATGGCGACCGCTGCAGCCAGGAATACGCCGCCGATCTGGATCCACTGAGGCACGGCGTTGAACAGGAAGCGAACCACTCCCAGCGCGGGACTGGGCAACGGCGATTCTACCGCGATGGAGTCCGCGCGGAGCGTATCGGGAACCTGGGCGCCCTGCCGGGCGAATGTCGCGACGGTACTCAGCAACGTGATCATTACGATGGCCGCGGGCTGGAAGGGAACCGTCCGGCTTCAACGTACCGCAAAACGACTTGGAGCGGATGGGCCGGTGCTTCGACCCATCCGCTCCCGACCTGACGGAATCAGGACGTCATCAATGGGAGGTGACCTTGGTGATCCTCACGCTTTTGGCGTCCGCGGCCGTCGGGGCGAGTCCCGGTGGCAACGGAATCCCGTACGTGTCTTTCAGTGCCTGGCCGCTGTAGCGCAGCAGCGCCTTCATCATGAACGGATTGTGCACCTCCGATCCCGGCATCTTGGCCATCTCGGCGTTGAACTTTGCACCGCGTCCGGCGTTCACCTTGTTCGCGCCGAACTGATTGGCCGGAACCTGCGCGATCATGCCGTCCAGCTGGGCCACCAACCCATTGATGTCAGCTTCCGCGTTGAGGAACGCGGAACGCGCTGCTGCCTCGGTGCCGTGGCATCCCGATGCCGCGCATGACCTGAACGATCGCGCCGACACAGCGCACGTCTGGCCGTCGGTTGGCAGACCGTTCGCGTCAACGCATGGAATCGGCAACCAGCGGTGCCCGGTGGTCACCAGCGTCTTGCCTGTGCTCGCGTCCGTGGTGCTGTAGCTCTGCACGTGGCAGGTCGCGCAGAGTTTCGGATTCCTCTCCGAGCCATGCGTGGACTGTGACTCTTCGAACGTCATGCCTGGCGGCCACCAACCTGCTGTGCCGAGCACAAGCGGTCCGTGGGGAGCATGCGGTGAGTCGCGCGACCCCTCCCACTCGGGCGTGGACCGACGATTGTGGCACTTGGTGCAGAGATTGCTCTCCAGGTCGCGTGAGTCAACAGCAAGGCGAAGCTGCTTGGGATTAGCCGAACCATGAGGATCGTGGCAGACGACGCATGTAATGCCTTCGCCAGTCGCAATGGTCTGGCCGGTTCCCTTCTCCTTGTAGTTCGTGTTCACGCCCCAGTTGGCGAGGATCGCCTGTCCGATGTGGCACCCCTGACAGGCAGCGCGTGGACCAAACGGAACGTCGGGGGCCGTCGCCGTCGAGCCATTGTAGGCCCTCGTGTACGAGGTGGCGTGTCGCGACTTGCGCCACTCGTTGGCGAATGGATGCATCGTACCCGAGTGACATTCGGCGCAGCCGTCGGTGACGGCGGAGCCGGTGTCGACATGGACCGACGGAAGCATCTGCCCGCGCGCCGGCGCCGTCACGTGATCGAGGCCGGGGCCATGGCAGCTCTCGCACTGGACATCGTAATAGCGTGAGTCCTTCGTGCTGTTGTAGCCGACGTTCACGTCAGTGACGACGTTGCCCTTGTTGCCAACCGTGTGGCAACCCTCGCAGGTCGCGGCGGCATGACCACTTGCCTGCAACGTCTCCCATGCACCGCTATGTGCCGTCTCTTCCCACTTCGCCTGCTGGGTGACGTGACAATTGCCGCAGTTGGTTTTGTCAGTGGCCTGGTCGTAGTAGCCCAGGTAGTTCGCCGCCGCCGCTGGCGGCGCAATGAAATTAGGCAGGTCCTGGTAGACGACGTCGTCTTCGACGCAGCTGCCAAGAGCGAGCAGCATGGCAAGAATGGAGAAACCCCTCTGCAGCCGCTGCATACCGCTTCCTCCCTCGTCCCGAAGGTGCGCTACTTTTCGAACGCCGGGCCCATCATGAACCCGGGCGCGAAGCAAGATCGTCGCGATTGATGAAGGGGTACATCAGGCTTTCCTTTACAAACGCTGGATCAAAGACTTACACGCCGTCGTGTGAGGTTTTCAGGCGCCAGGATGTACCTGGTCAGCTGGGTCAGCCGACGATGGCCCGGTCCAGCGCTTCACGGTGCGCCAGACCACGAGGCCGCCAACGAGGACAGCCGCCAGCGGCACCAGGTAGACGATGAGATTCAGACCCGTGGCCTTGGGAGAAAGCAGGATCCACTCACCGTACTTGTCGACGAAATAAGCGCGAACCTCGTCAGGCGTCTTCCCGGCGCGCAGCTGGTCGCGGATCAGGTCGCGCATCTGCTGTGCGAGCTCGGACGGCGAGTCCTGGATCGAGTTGCCCTGGCACACCGGGCAACGAAGTTCGGACGCGAGCATCGTGGTCGCCGCCTCGAGCGCCGAAT
>DATMBT010000348.1:0-4802 GCA_035559475.1 Gemmatimonadaceae bacterium | reverse complement strand
GGGATTCTTCGGTGAGACCTGGCGCGACTACTCCGCGCCACTCGACCAGTCGCAGACGCAGCGCTTCATCGCGCGTCACCGGTTGGAGAAGGTGAACCCGTCCGCCGCGGTCAGCGAAGCGGTGAAGCCGATCATCTACTACCTCGACCCGGGGACACCGGAGCCTGTTCGCTCCGCGCTCCTCGACGGCGCGCGGTGGTGGAACCAGGCGTTCGAGGCCGCCGGCTATCGAAACGCGTTCCGCGTTGAGCTCCTGCCGGAAGGCGTGAGCTCGATGGACATCCGTTACAACGTCATCAACTGGGTCCACCGCTCTACGCGTGGCTGGAGCAGCGGCGCGACGGTTACCGACCCACGCACCGGCGAAATCCTCAAGGCCGTAGTGACGTTAGGCTCGTTGCGCGTTCGCCAGGACTGGATGATCGCGGAAGGCCTGCTGCAGCCATACCGCACCGGCGACGAGGCAACGCCTGAGATCAGGGCGTGGGCGCTTCAGCGCATGCGGCAACTGGCGGCGCACGAAGTCGGCCACACGCTCGGCCTCGGGCACAACTACTACGACAGCGACGCGGGCCGCATCAGCGTCATGGACTACCCGCATCCGGTCGTGACGCTCAAGGCGGACGGATCGCTCGACTACTCGCAGGTCTATACCAACGAAATCGGGGAATGGGACAAGGTCGCCATCACCTGGGGGTACCAGGACTTCCCCGACGGCGCCAATGAGCCGCAGGCATTGCAGCGCATCCTCGACCAGGCGTGGACGCGCGACATCAGGTACATGACCAATCAGGACCTCGGCGCCCACGCGCGAGTGAACCAGTGGTCCAACGGAACCGATGCTTCCGCGGAACTCACCCGCATGCTGGCGGTCCGGCGGGCAGCGCTGTCGCGGTTCGGCGAAAATGCCATCAAGCGCGGCATGCCAATGGCGCAGATCGAGGAGGTGCTGGTGCCGCTGTACCTGCACCACCGGTACCAGGTCGATGCGGCAGCCAATGTCGTTGGTGGCATGCACTACATCTACGCCATGCGGGGCGACGGCCGCGAACCCGTTCGCATGGCGTCGGCGGCGGAGCAACGCAATGCGCTCAACGCGTTGATGGCTTCGATTTCACCTGCGACACTGGCGTTGCCGCCGGCGCTGCTGAAGAAGATTCCGCCGCGCCCGTCAGGTTACGGACGTTCGCGTGAGCTCTTCCCCCGGTACACTGGACTCATGTTCGACGCCGTGTCGCCCGCGGTGACCGCGGCCGACCAGGTGGTGAGCCTGCTGCTGTCGAGTGATCGTGCGGCACGCCTGATCGAGCAGAAGGCGATCGACCCGTCGCTTCCGGGTCTCGAGGATGTCATCGACGCGTTGTTCAACGGGAGCTTTGGCGCAACCGCCACCACGCCTTACGAGGCGGAAGTCAGGCGCGCTGTTGAGCGCGTGGTGGTGGATGAGTTGATGGACCTGGCCGCGTCAGCACCGATGTCGCAGGTGCGCGCGGTCGCGACGTGGAAGCTGCAAAAGCGCGGCATTGAGCTGGGCCGCGTACTTGCATCCACTGTCGCCGCGAATGGCAACGGCAGCGGCAATGAAAGCGATCTCGCACAGGCCAACCTTCTGGCGACGGACATCAATCGCTTCCTGACGCGTCCGGCGAACCCCGTCGCAACGCGATTCCCGGCAGCGACCGCGCCGCCAGGTGCGCCAATTGGCGACCCTGGCATGGATTGGCTGCGGTTCCTCGAACCCGACTGCACGTGGATCGATTGGCGTTAGCCGAGGGTTGTGGGTTGAGGGTCGCGGGTCGAGGAACATCGGTCGAGGCTGAGTTCACGCCTGGGCGACTCGACCCTCGACCCCCGACCCTCGATCCGAATTCATGACTCAGGTCGCATTTTCCGGAGTCGGAGTCGACTTCGGCGCGTTGAAGCTGTTCTCCGACGTCACGTTTACTGTTGCGCCGCGCGAGCGATGGGGCATCGTGGGGCGCAACGGGACCGGCAAGACGACGCTCTTCCGTTTGTTGACGGGTGAGCTCACGCCGACGCGCGGGTCCATTTCGAGGCCGACTGGCCTCCGCGTGTCGCTGCTCGAACAGCATCGCGACTTCGGCGGGGCCACCATGGTGTGGGAGGCCGCCGCCGGTGAACTCGCCGAGCTGCTGGCGCTCGAGATATCGCTCGTCGAGCAGGCATCGGCGTTAGGCAGTGACGCCTCGGAGGCCGTGCTCGATCGCTATGGGCGCGACCTCGAGCGATTCGAGCGCGAGGGCGGCTACGAGGTCACGTCGCGCATCGACGCGGTCCTTCACGGGCTCGGCTTCGACCCGCAGGCGGCGCGGACCACGCCGGTCTCCGCGCTCAGCGGCGGCGAACGCGGGCGGCTCGGCCTCGCACGCCAACTCGTCAGCACGGCTGACATCCTCCTGCTGGACGAACCCACGAACCACCTCGACCTGGACACGACGCAATGGCTCGAGGCGTACCTGAAGGATCTCGATCGCACGGTGCTGCTGGTGAGTCATGACCGCGCATTCCTTGGCGCCACCGTAGACCACATCCTGCACTTCGAGGGCGATACCGCCATTCCGTATGCCGGCTCGTACGAGCGTTTCGTGCTGCAGCGCTCGGAACGACGCCTGACACAATTGCGCGCGTTCGACCAGCAGCAGAAGAAGATCGCTGCCGAATCGGACTACATCGCGCGCAATCTCGCGGGCCAGAACACGAAGCAGGCCAAGGGACGTCGCAAGCGACTGGAGCGGATGCCGCGAATGAGCCCTCCGGTCCAGGATGACGACTCGATGGCCCTGAAGTTCGACTCCGGGCAGCGGGGAGGCGACATCGTGGTTCACGCCAGCAAGGTGCGGGTGATGGTGGGCGAGCGAACGCTGGTCAATGACTTCACCGGCACCATTCACCGCGGTGACGTGCTGGGACTGGTCGGGCCTAACGGGACCGGCAAGACGACACTGCTCAAGTCACTCTTCGGCGCGCATCCGCTCAGCAATGGCGAACTGCGGTTCGGGTCATCCATCGATGCGGGCTATTACCGCCAGGACATGGGCCAGGTCCCGCTGGACAAGTCGATCTACGACGTCATCGGCGACCTGAGGCCGCAATGGGAGCGACGGATCATCCAGGGCCACCTTGGGCGCTTTGGATTCTCCGGCGACGAGGTACAACGCAAGGCGTCCGCTCTCTCTGGCGGCGAACGCGCCCGCGTCGCGCTGGCGATGCTCATGCTCTCGCGTCACAACCTGCTGGTCCTCGACGAACCGACGAATCACCTGGATGTCGAGTCCATTGAAGCGCTCGAGGATGCGGTCGAGCGGTATCAGGGCACGGTGATCCTGGTCAGCCACGACCGCGAACTCCTGCGCGCCCTGACGACCCGGGTGTGGGTGCTGCACGACCTTCACATCACCGAGTTCAACGGAGGCTTCGCGGAGTGGGAAGTGGTCAGCGCGGAACGGGCGCACGCCGCCTCGGTTCGCGCGGCGGAGGAAGAATCGCTGCGCCGCGTTCATGAACGACAGAAGGTTGCGCGCAGCGGAGCCCGCGAGAAGTCGGCGGCCGGTGACCGCCGCAAACAACTCAGGACGGCCGAAGCCGAGCTGGCGGCATTGGAACTGCGAGTGGCCGAGGTCGAGGGTCGCGTAGCGGGCCTGACGTCAGCGCTGGAAGACCCCGCTCTCTACACGCGTGCCAACGGTGTCGCCGAGGCAAAGCGACTGGGGATAGATCTCGATGCCGCGAAGCGCGAACTTGACGAAGCGCTCCAAAGCTGGACGGAAGCCAGCGAGAATCTTCAGCAGGTCAATCGGGAATAGAAGGGTGCATAGGGTGCATGGGGTGCATGGGGTGCATCGGCCCACACCTTCGCACCCTTCGCACCCTTGGCACCCTTGGCACCCTTGGCACCCTTCATGAAGATCGAACCGGCACTCGATTCAGACGTAACGTCCCTGTCTGAACTCAACAACCACTTCGCCCCTCAAGGGCTCACACTCACGCGCTCGGAGTCGTGGGTGTCCAACCACATCGACGATTATCGGGTCGTCAGGGACGAACACGGTCACGTGCTGGGATGCGTCTGCCTCGACGACTATTCGCCGTCGCTGGTTGAACTCGTGTCGCTCGCGGTGCAACCGTCACTGCAGGGGAAGGGCATGGGGAGCGCGCTGATTGCCGCGGCCGTGGACCTGGCCCGCCGTCGCGGGTATCCCGAGCTGTTTGCCGTCTCCTTCTCTGACAGCCTCTTCCAGCACTGCGGCTTCCAGTCCGGCGACATCAACCGCTACCCCGAGAAGCGCGCTCGTTATGCAAAGGTGTCCGACGACGAGTGGACCGTTGGCCAGAAGCACTGCTTCGTGATGGACCTGCGCTAACCGGCCCTTGGCGGATGCGGGATGATGCGCACGCGCACGTGCGCCGGCAGGTCAACTTCAGTCGCCTCGCGCCGCTCCTTGAGGTACTGATCGAGGAAACGGAGCGTGAGCGCGGACACCGCGGCGTGGACATCCTGGGGCGTGTCGCCTGACGTAATGCCGAGCATCCGGACGATTGGCTTGCCGAGCAGTGCGCGATCCGAGAGGGCGTCGGTGGTGGTAGCTTCGAGCCGGGCTTCGGTTCCACCGTAGCGCATGGCATCCTCGAGGCCGGGCTGGTCGCCGACCGTGAAGATGAGGAACGGCCGCCTGACGCCTCGCTGTGCGGCTTCGCCAAAACCGGTCGGTGCAATGGCGGCGACGGCAGTGATCCGCGCGTCGGTGGCCGCCAGTTCCATCGCGGCATCGGCACCGGTACCA
>DATMBT010000347.1:0-13586 GCA_035559475.1 Gemmatimonadaceae bacterium | reverse complement strand
GGCGCCGAACTATGCGCCCTTTTCGCTCTTCACTTCCCTCGACCCTCGACCCTCGACCCTCGACCCTCAAGAAGCCCCGAGCAGCTTTTCGAGTTCCCCGTAGGGTACAGCCCCCGTAAGGCGCTTCGATTCTTTCCCATTGCGAAAAACGATCGTGGTGGGAATGCCGCGAACGTTGAACCTCTGTGACGTTGCCTGCGCGAGGTCCGTGTTGAGTTTCGCGACGAGGGCGCGACCGGTGCGATTCGCCGCAAGCTTATCGACGTCCGGCGCCATCATCTTGCAGGGGCCACACCAGTCCGCGTAGAAGTCGACGAGCACCGGTACATCGCTCTCCGAAATCGTCCGATCGAATGAGTCCTCCGTCAGGATCCAGGGACGATCCAGGAGGATTGGTCTTCCGCAGTTACCGCATTTCGGGCGATCGGCTGCGCGCGCGGCATCGATCCGGTTCCACGTCTGGCAGAACTGGCATTGCAGCGTCAGGTGTTTCGTGTCTTCAGTCATCGGCGTGCGTTGCGTTTCAGTCAATTTCGTCGGCAGTTCCGTCGTTCGGCAATCCGCCGTCAGGCAGTTGCGCTGTCTGGCAGTTGCGCTGTCTGGCGGGTGCGCTGTTCGGCAGTCGCGCCGTCTGGGCACTGCGCCTTTTGGCAGTTGGCGCTGTTAAGTTGTGTAAGCGTAAGGGGCGGTAGCTCAGCTGGGAGAGCACCTGGTTTGCAACCAGGGGGTCGCCGGTTCGATCCCGGTCCGCTCCACTGAAAGCGAGGAGACAGGAGCCGGGAGGCAGGAAGCAGTGGTGGATTGGTTCATATTGAAGGGGCGCGAGTCGCCGACTCGCGCCCCTAGTCCTACCCTGCTTCCTGCCTCCTTTCTCCTGCCTCCTGCCAGAAACGTGACTCGACCAAGCGGCTCACTGGAGGTCCTTTCCGCCATCGCCTCGCGGCTCGCTGAGGGTGGCGAGATCGTCGCCACCGTTGGTGACGTGATCCAGCGACTGCAGAGCGCGCTCGACGCGAAAGAGGTGAGTCTCTGGCTGTACGCGGATGGCGAGCTGCGGCGGACCATGATCGTGGGCTCCGCGTCCCTCACCCTCGATGCTGTTCGCGAAGCCGTCGATGGTGTTGAGCCGCCCGCGAATACCGTTGCCAGGCGCCTGCTCACCCGTGGCGCGCGAGTCGGCATCCTCGCGGTTGGAGGAACCACGGCGATGCCCAGCGAGGCCCGCGACGTGATCACGATCGTCGCCAACCTGCTTGCGCCGGAACTCGCGCATGCAGAAGACGTACATCGCCTGACCGGTGAAGTGGCGCGCAGCGCTCGTGACGTGGAAGCGCAGCGAAAGCTCACCGCGCGCATCATCGACTCACTGCCGCTCGGCCTCTACGTCGTGGATCGTGACTATCGCGTCCAGGCCTGGAACAGCAACCGTGAGATGGGCCACCAGGGCGTCTCGAGGGAGCAGGCGATGGGAAAGCTCATCTTCGAGGTGCTGCACCGCCAACCAGCCGATGCATTGCGCGCGGACTTCGATGAGGTGTTTTCCACCGGCCGCATCCAGCAGTTCAACATCGATTCCGACGCGTCGGGCACACGTCGGACGTACCGGATCAGCAAGATTCCCATGCGCATCGACAACGGCGTCGTGACGCATGTGATCTCCATCGGCGAAGACATCACCGAGTGGACCACGGCGCAGGAACGGTGGGCCCAATCCGAGAAACTGGCGGCGATCGGGCAACTCGCGGCTGGCGTCATGCACGAGATCAACAACCCGCTCTCCACCGTCGCCGCCTGCGCCGAAGGCCTCGCGTTGCACATGGAGGACATGCGCACGGCGGGCGCAGAAGTGCCGCCCAGCGCAGTGGAGTACACGTCGATCATCGATCAGGAAGTCCAGCGCTGCAAGCGGATCATCGAAACCCTGCTCACGTTTTCGCGTCCGCAATCGGTCGAGAAGCATCCGACGGACCTCAACGCCGTCGTTGACCAGTCGCTGTTCCTGGTGAAGCATCACGCGCGCTTCCGGAAACGGCAGATCCGGGCGATTCCCGATCCTGAACTCACGCCGGTGCCGGCCAACGCCGAGCAGATGATCCAGGTGATCATGGCGCTGCTGATCAACGCCGCCGACGCCACGAAACAAGAGGGTATGGTGATGGTGCGGACCCGACGCGGGTCGTCCGACATCGATGCGGCCATTGTTGAGGTGATCGACGACGGTGCGGGCATCGCCCAGCAGGACCTGCCGAAGATCTTCGAGCCCTTTTACACGACCAAGCCGGCGGGGCGCGGCACGGGCCTTGGACTTTCCGTCTGCTACTCGATCATCGCAGGGCATGGCGGCCGCATCGAGGTGGACAGCGCCGTCGGCGCGGGGAGCACCTTCCGCATCCTGCTGCCTAACGCCAACGTGCCGGGGCGGCCAGCGGGGAAAGTCGCATGAACGTCCTGGTCATCGAGGACGACCCCACCGTCGGCGGCTTCATCCGGCGCGGGCTGGAGGAGCAGCGATACCGCGTGTCGCTGGTGCCCAACGGGGAGGAAGGAGAGCGGATCGCGGCGTCGGAGTCGTTCGACGTGGTCATCCTCGACATGCGCCTGCCCGGCAAGTCGGGACTGGACGTGTTGCAGTCCCTGCGGGCGCGCGGGTTCGAGACGCCCGTGCTCGTGCTGACGGCGCAGGACTCGGTGGACGCCAAGGTGCGCACCTTCCGCGCCGGTGCGGACGATTACGTGACCAAGCCGTTTTCCTTCGAGGAACTCCTGGCGCGCGTCGAGGCGCTGTCGCGGCGACCGAAAGCCCTGGCGTCTCCCGTCCTCAGGATCGCGGACCTGGAGGTGAATCGGGACACGCGTGAAGTCCGGCGCGACGGCTCACTGATCGAATTGACGCCCAAGGAGTTTGCCGTCCTGGAATACCTCGTCCGCCACGCGGGTCGCGTGATGAGCCGGACGCTGATCACCGAATACGCCTGGGGGTATCACTTTGACCCCGGAACGAACATCGTGGACGTGGTGATCAATCATTTGCGAAAGAAGGTTGACGCTGGGCGAGGGCGGAAACTCATAACGACGGTTCGCGGTGTTGGATATGTCATCAAATAAGGGTCGGGGGTCGAGGGTCGAGGGTCGAGGGGAGCCATCTGAACCCTGGACGCTCTATTCTCCTCGACCCTCGACCCTCGACCCTCCACCCTGCCCATGAGCCTTCGCGTCTGGCTCGCCACCCGCTTCTCCATGCTCCTGTTCGGGGCGATGGTGGTGTTTGTCATCGCGATCTACCTCGCTCGTCAGGCAGGCGCCTACGGCGAAGCCGTCACGCTCGCGCAGGAGCGTGCCCGCCTCGCGCAGATGATCCTGCGCCGCATGGGCGAATCCGGCGCGCCGATCACTGTCCGCGAGCGACGCACCGATTCGCTGCCCTTCGCGACCTCCCAGCTGGCGGTCCGGCTGGAACCACGCGTGCGTGAGTTGTTGACTGAACTCGGCGGCTACATCTGGGTGCTCGGCATGGAATCGGGCGACACGCTGTTGTACGCCAGCGTGGATGCCCGGCAGCTCGACAGCAACACGACGCAGAGGGTGAACGAGGCGCTGAAGGAACTCCGCGCTACCCGGAGCGCGTCGCACCGCGTGACGCTCCGCGGGCCGGGTGCGCTCCTGGAACGAACGGAAACGTTGCCGAATGGCCTGCATGTGCGCGTCGTCGCCGCCGTGCGGCTGGCCGACGTGTCGCTGTCGCCGCTGGAACTGCTCGGCGCCGCGCTCGTGGTGCTGCCGCTCATCCTGGCGCTGTCCATTGGCGGGGCGTTCCTCATCGCCGCCCGCGCCACCGAGCCACTCGAGCGCATAACGAGGGAAGTCGTCGAGATCACCGACGGCAGGAGCCTGCACCGGAGGCTACACCCGGAGGAAGGGAGCACCGAGCTTGGCCGCCTGACCGCACAATTGAACGAAATGATCGGGCGGCTCGAGATGTCCTTCGATGCCCTGCGCCGCTTTACGGCTGACGCCAGCCACGAGCTCAAGACGCCGCTCGCGGTGCTCCGCGCCGACGTCGAGCGTGCCATGCATACGACGCCCGGCGGCACCGACCAACTGGTCGCGCTGGAGGAGGCGCTCCATGAGACCACGCGCATGGCGGACCTGGTCGAGAGCCTGCTCACGCTCGCCCGTGCCGATGAGGGAAGGTTCGACCTGGTCCGCGAGCCGGTCGAGCTCGAGCCGTTGGCGCACGATGTGTTCGAAACGGCGCTCATCCTCGGCGAGGACGCCGGCCTCAACGTCACCATGTCCCGCGTCGAAAACAGCGTAGTGAACGGCGATCGCACCAGGCTGCGGCAGCTGTTCCTCAACCTCATCACCAACGCCATCAAGTACACGCCTCGGGGCGGCGACGTAGAACTGCGGCTGACCGCGAGTGAAGAGGAAGCAACGTTCACCGTGCGCGACACCGGCATCGGGATCGCGGCCATCGACCTGCCCAACATCTTTGACCGGTTCTACCGCGCGGATCGCGTGCGGTCACGGGCGTCGGAGCGAGGTGGGTTCGGCCTCGGGCTGTCGATCAGCCAGTGGATCGCCCAGGCGCACGGCGGATCCCTGAGCGTGAATTCACGCCTGCATCGCGGGAGCACGTTCACGGTGTCGCTGCCGGTGTACGGGCACGCGCCGGTTGATTCGGCCTCGCCGCCCGCTGACCGGCGCCAGGCGCAAGGCATCGCCGCCGACTGATCCCGCTGGCCACGCGACAACTCGTTAGGGGCCCCGACCTCCGCGGCTTCATCGAAGCATAATCCAGACGCCATCACCGGCTCATGCACCGGCCATCCGGCCCTCATCCGGTGCGCCTAACGTAGCTCCATCGGGAAGCTCGCAGTCCCACTGCTGCACGCCGGAGGAGCCATGTTCAGGACCCTGGTGGAGTCGGATGGAAAGCGCAGGCGTCGTCCGGGCGGGACGATCCTCTCCTTCCTCGCCCATTACGCGCTCATCCTCGGCGCGATCTACGCGTCGGCCGAGGCGACGACGGTTGCGGACTCGCCGCGGATGGAGAAGGTGGAGTTCATCGCGGAGGTCGAGGTGAAAAAGCCTGAACCCCCGCCTCCCGAAATCGCCGTTGCCCCGCCTCCTGCAAGGCGGACTCCGTTCATGATCGCGCCCGTGGTGATCCCCTCGGTGTTGCCGGATATCGATCTCACCCAGCGTGCGACAGATCCACGCGATTTCATCGTAACGGAACCGGGGAACGCAGATACCAGCGGTGTAGTGCGGTCGACGGGAGTGGACGAAAAGGCTGCCTACTCATCCTTCCAGGTTGAGAGACCGGTGATGCAGGCGCCGAATTCAGCGACCCCTGCCTATCCGGACGTCCTTCGCCGGGCCGGAGTAGAAGGAGAGGCGCTCGTTTCGTTCGTGGTGGATACGACCGGTCGCGTTGAACCAGGCTCGTTCAAGGTGATACGCGCCACGCATGAGCTTTTTGCGGCTTCAGTCCGAAGCGCACTGGCCCGCATGCGTTTCATTCCCGCCGAGATTGGTGATCAAAAGGTGCGCCAGTTGGTACAACAGCCATACTCATTTGCGATCGTGAAATAGCAGCGCCTTGCCAAGCGTTCGCTACGGTGGCGTTCGGCACGCCACGCAGACATTAGAGGCAATACAGGTGGGGGAGGTCTGCAAGCCGCGCAAACCGTTGCGGCGTGACGTTGTAGACGGGTCCGGCGGACGTCCCGGACCGGGTTTCATCGAAGTTTAATGTTGCCACCATTCCGGGTTTATGCGGTGGCCGTAAAATCACGGCGTCCAGCAACCCGTCGCCATTTCGATCCGGTCGAGGACCATGTTCAACAACCTTGTTGAGTCGAAGCCGAAAAAGAACAAGAAGATGGGAGGAACCATCTTCTCGTTCATCGCGCACTACGGCCTCATCCTGTTCGTGATCTACACGTCGGCGCAGGCCGCGACGCAGGATGATGGACCAAAGCAGGAAAAAGTCGACTTCGTCGAAGTGAAGAAGGAAGAAGCGCCGAAGCCGAAGGAGCCGCCGCCACCGGAACTCGTGGCCGCGCCGCCGCCACCAAAGGGATTCCAGGTGCTCACCGCGCCGGTTGAAATCCCCAACGTTCTTCCCGACATCGACCTCACGCGCCGCGTGACGAACGAAGCCGACTTCACGGGGAAGGGAGCCGCTGGTGGGTTTTCGACGGGCGCCGAAGTGAAAACCGCCGTCCGCGAAGACAACACGTACTTCGAGTTCCAGGTCGAAAAGCCGGTCATGCAGGCGCCCAACTCACCGACGCCGCAGTACCCGGACATCCTGCGTCAGGCAGGAGTCGAGGGCGAGGCGCTGGTCTCGTTCGTTGTGGATACGTCCGGCCGCGCCGATGTCGCTTCGTTCAAGGTCATTCGAACCACGCACGAGCTCTTCGCCACGGCGGTGAAGAACGCCCTCCCTCGCATGCGGTTCATTCCCGCCGAGGTGGGAGACAGGAAAGTGCGCCAGCTGGTGCAGCAGCCGTTCTCATTCGCAATCACCAAGTAGTCCCCCTTCCCCCAACCGTGGTGGAGCTGAGTTATGAATCTGGATTTTGCTAACATCTGGGCACATACGCCCTTCTTCGGGAAGTTCCTCTGGGCCGTGCTCCTCTTCATGTCGGTCTGGTCGCTCTCGGTATCCATCGGGAAGTGGTGGAACCTGCGCAAGGCGCAGAAGGAAACCGTCAAGTTCGCCCCTGAGTTCTCGCAGTTCCTCGAGGAAGACAACCTCGCTGAGGCCATCAAGCTGGCCGAGGGCTACAAGAAGTCGCACGTCGCCCGTGTGCTCGGTGGCGCGCTGGCCGAAGTGAAGCCCCTGATCATGGACGGCTCGGTCACGGTGTCCGACATCAACACGGCGGAACGTGCGGTCGAGCGTGAAATGCTCATGGAGCTGGTGCAGCTGAAGCGCGGCCTCGCGATTCTCGCGACGGTCGGCGCCACGGCGCCCTTCGTCGGTCTGCTCGGAACGGTGTTCGGCATCATCAACGCCTTCGTCGGCATGGCGACGTCAGGCGGCGCTGGTATCGCTGCCATCTCGGCCGGTATCGCCGAGGCGCTGATCGCGACGGGCTTCGGCCTCATCGTGGCCATCCCGGCGGTGTGGTTCTACAACTACTTCACGACGAAGATCGACAACCTGACGGCCGAGATGACGTACACGTCGAAGGAAATGATCGACTACCTCATCAAGGGCGTGTCGGGCGAGTTCGGCCGGTCGCGCTTCACGCGTGAGTTCAACACGCAGGCCGCCTCCAACAACCCGGTTACCTGATCCGGTCGTTCACCACACGCGGAGAACTCACGATGGCGATGTCAGTAACCGGAGGCGGCGCGGTCAAGAGCGAGCCTAACGTCGTTCCGATGATCGACGTCATGCTGGTGCTCCTGATCATCTTCATGGTGGTGTTGCCGGCCCTTACGTCCGGCTTCACGGCCAACCCGCCCCAGGGCATCAACCTGAAGTCGCATCCCGAAGAGGACACGGACCAGGTCCTCGGGATCGACCGGGAAGGGAACTACTACATCAACAAGCGGCCGATTCCGCTGGATTCCATCGGCCCGATCCTGAAGGAGATCTACTCCAAGCGCGACGACTTCGTGTTGTACATCAAGGCCGACAAGGACCTGCCGTATGCCAAGGTGATCGACGCCATGGACATCGCGTCGAAGAACGGCGTCCGCGTCGTTGGCGCGGTATCTGACCAGATGCCGGGAACGAAGTCCTCCGTTGAGGGCGATCTCCTCAACGATCCCAAGTCCACGAAGAAGTAGAACCGGAGAGCGACCCGTATGGCAGGAATGGAAGGCAAGGGTGGTGGCCTTCGGAATGAGCCTAACGTCGTTCCGATGATCGACGTGCTCCTGGTGCTGCTGATCATCTTCATGATCACGATCCCCATGTCGCGGGTCGCGATCGATCTGCAGCTGCCCGATCCCAAGCCGCCAGAAAACCAGGACCAGCAGAAGCCACCCGACCAGATCGTGCTCGAGGTGCTGCCGGGTCCGCAGTTCATGATCAACAAGACGGTGGTTGCGAAGGAGAACCTGCCCGGGGAGTTCAAGCGGATCTACGATCCGCGCCCGGACAAGATCCTCTTCGTGAAGGGTGATCCGGCGGTGAAGTTCCAGGAGATCATCTGGTCCATGGACGTGGCGCGTGGTGGTGGCGTGAAGGTCATCGGCATCCCACCCAAGGCGCCGGCAACGCCCTGATCCGTAAGAGTTCCCAAGGTGTACACGGCGGGTGAACCTGAATGGTTCGCCCGCCGTAGTAGTTTTCGGTCCATGGGCGTGACTCGTCATTCACCAGCCCAGGTTGTAATGCGCAGATGACCGAATCGACCCAGACCTCCCGCAGGCCCTATCGCCCTCCTATCGGCATCCCCACCGCGGGAGAGCCGAGGGCGCAGGCTACGGTTGCGTCCATCGCATTCCACCTGCTCGTCGTCCTGCTGGTGCTGGCGCCAACGATTTTCGTCGGCAACCAGCTCATCGAGTTCACCCAGCGCGGGGCTGGCGGCCCTGGCGATGTTGGCGGCGGTGGGGGAGGCGCTCAGTCATTTCCGGGGCGCATCAAGTACATCCCAGAGAAGGTCGACTTCCTGAAGCTCGAGACGCAGAAGGCGGCGCCCAAGCTGGAAATCATCGTTCCCAAGGTTGAGGAAAAGCCACCGCCCCCGCCGCCACCCACGTTGGAGCAGCCAAAGATCGCGGCGAAAGATTCGGCCACACCGGCCGCGCGCGTTGACTCATCTGCCGTAGACGTTGGTGCGGGACGAGGAACCGGCACTGACGGAACCTCGGGAAACGGGCCTGGTCGCGGCGGAGGAGAGGGATCAGGCGTAGGAACGGGGCGCGGTTCGGCGAACGGTCCCGGCACAGGAGGGGGCGACGGAACCATCTACCCGCCCACAGTCGTGGCGCTCCCCATCCTCCCGCTGCCAATCCCTTCCAGGGTGCGACCCTATAAAATGGTCGCCCAATTCGAGGTTGATAGCGCCGGCAACGCGCGCCTCCTCGGCTTTAACGAATCGCGCGACAGCGGCTACAATCGCCGGATCCGCGAAATGCTGATGCAGATCCGATTCCGCCCCGCCGTCACCATGGACGGCCGACCCGTAAAGGCCATCGCCGTCGTCACCGCGGAAGCGCTGTAAAGCAAGGAGCCGCAAGGCTCTGGCCATTCATCGGCGGCCAGCATATCTTGTCGCCGGTTTCAAAGCCCGTCCCGGCAGTTCCGCCCGGCGGCGACCCCCCAAAGTCATTCGTTTCGGACGTTTGGCACCGCGCCGGCAGCATCATCCGCGCAGGCCAAATGATGCTGGCGAGTGGTCAGGTCACCTTCGGCTTCCACATTCAAGAGAGTGACACGATGAAACGGTTGTTCCACCGATCGCTTTTCCTTTTCCTCGCGCTCGTGTTCATCGGCGCGACAGCCTCACTCTTCGCGCCGCGCGCTGACGCGATGCAGGGTGCCGCCGCCGTGACGGCCGTGCAGGAACCCGCCGCGGCCGCCCCACAGGCCGAGCACCGTCCCGGCGGTGAGGTCAACATCCACCTGCCTGATCTCCGGCAGGGCGATTTCTTCGGCATGACCGGGCACTCGATCCTGATGTTCGGACTCGGGGTCTGTGTGCTCGGCCTGCTGTTCGGCATGACGTCGTACACCGCCGTGAAGAAGCTCCCGGTGCACAGCTCGATGGCCGAAGTCTCGGAGCTGATCTACGCGACCTGCAAAGCGTACCTGGCTAAGCAGGGCCGATTCCTGCTGATCCTGTTCGCGTTCATCGGCGTCGTCATCGTCGCCTACTTCATGCTGACGGGCCTCGGACTGCCGAAGATCGCGATCATCCTCCTGTTCGGGCTCATCGGCATGGGCGGCAGCTTTGGCGTCGCCGCGTTCGGGATCCGGATCAATACGCTGGCCAATTCACGCACGGCCTTCGCCGGCCTCGCGGGCAAGGCGTACCCGGTCTGCGAGATCCCACTGCGCGCCGGCATGAGCGTCGGCATGATGCTCATCTCGGTCGAGCTGCTGTTCATGCTCGCCATCCTGCTCTTCATCCCGTCCGACGTCGCCGGCGCCTGCTTCCTCGGCTTCGCCATCGGTGAGTCGTTAGGTGCGGCCGCGCTGCGTATCGCCGGCGGCATCTTCACGAAGATCGCTGATATCGGGTCCGACCTGATGAAGGTCGTCTTCAAGATCAAGGAAGACGACGCCCGTAACCCCGGGGTGATCGCGGACTGCGTTGGCGACAACGCTGGTGACTCGGTCGGCCCCACCGCCGACGGTTTCGAGACCTACGGCGTGACCGGTGTCGCGCTGATCTCGTTCATCGTGCTGGCGGTGACCGATACCGCGGTCCAGTCCACGCTGCTCGTCTGGATCTTCCTGATGCGCATCATGATGGTGATCGCGTCGGGCCTGTCGTACGTCGTGAGCAATGCCGTGTCGCGGGCGAAATACGCCGGCGCGACCAAGATGAACTTCGAGGCACCGCTCACGCAGCTCGTCTGGCTGACGTCGATTGTCTCGGTGGCGCTGACGTACGTGCTGTCGTACCTCACCATCCCGAACCTGGGCGGCAATCCGGATCTCTGGTGGCAGCTCTCGACGGTGATCACGTGCGGTACACTGGCCGGCGCGATCATCCCCGAGATGGTCAAGATCTTCACCTCGGTGCATTCGAAGCATGTCCGCGAGGTCGTGACGTCGTCCCGTGAAGGCGGCCCGTCGCTCAACATCCTGTCCGGCCTCGTCGCCGGCAATTTCTCGGCCTACTGGTTAGGCATCGCCATCATGGGCTTGATGGCCGTGGCCTCGTGGGTGGCTACGATGGGCGCCCTGGACGCGCTGATGAAGGCACCCGCGATCTTCGCGTTCGGCCTTGTCGCCTTCGGCTTCCTCGGCATGGGCCCGGTCACGATCGCCGTGGACTCCTACGGCCCGGTGACGGACAACGCGCAGTCGATCTATGAGCTCTCCCAGATCGAGGAGATTCCCGGCATCGCGGACCAGGTGAAGAAAGAGTTCGGCTTTGCGCCAAACTTCACCGTTGCCAAGGAACTGCTCGAGGAGAACGACGGCGCCGGCAACACCTTCAAGGCGACCGCCAAGCCGGTGCTCATTGGAACGGCCGTGGTAGGGGCGACCACGATGATCTTTTCGATCATCATGGCGCTGACGGGAGGCCTGGCGAGAGACATCGACAAACTCTCGATCCTCCACCCGCCGTTCCTGCTCGGGTTGTTGACCGGTGGCGCCATGATCTACTGGTTCACCGGCGCTTCCATGCAGGCCGTGACCACCGGGGCCTACCGCGCGGTGGAGTTCATCAAGCGCAACATCAGGCTCGAGGGCGTCACGAAGGCATCGATGGAGGACTCGAAGAAGGTCGTCGAGATCTGCACTGAATACGCGCAGAAGGGGATGTTCAACATTTTCCTCGGCGTCTTCTTTGCGACCATCGCCTTCGCGTTCGTTGAGCCGTTCTTCTTCATCGGCTACCTGATCTCGATCGCGTTGTTTGGCCTCTTCCAGGCGATCTTCATGGCCAACGCCGGTGGTGCCTGGGACAACGCGAAGAAAATCGTGGAGACCGAGTTGAAGATGAAGGGTACGGATCTCCACGCCGCATCCGTGGTCGGTGACACCGTCGGCGATCCGTTCAAGGACACGTCGTCGGTGGCGATGAACCCCGTCATCAAGTTCACGACGCTGTTCGGGCTTCTCGCCGTGGAGCTGGGTGTCTACCTGGCGGCAGAGCGGGGCGCGGTCTTCAGCCGCACCCTGGCCGTCGTGGCGTTCGTGCTGTCGATGTATTTCGTGTGGCGCTCGTTCTACGGGATGCGCATCGAGTCGGAGCAGCCCGTCCACGCCTGATCCGGGAGGCTCCGCTTGGACAAGGGGATTTTTGCGCGCAAGTCGGTCGCTGACTTCGAGTCTGATGTCAGTCACGCCGGCGGACTGAAACGCTCGTTGGGGCGCTGGCACCTGACCGCTCTGGGTGTCGGCGCCACCATCGGCGCAGGAATCTTCGCTACTACGGGCACGGCCATCGTCGGCGACCCGCTCCGTCCAGGGGCGGGGCCGGCGATTGTGCTTTCGTTCATCCTCACCGCCGTGGCCTGCGGATTCGCGGCGCTCTGTTATGCCGAGTTTGCGGCCATGGTCCCGGTGGCCGGGTCGGCGTACACGTATGCCTACGCGGCGTTAGGCGAGTTCATCGCCTGGATCATCGGCTGGGACCTGATCGTCGAATACGCGGTCGGCAACATCGGCGTGGCGATCGGGTGGTCCGGGCACTTCAGGGAATTGTTGAGTCATTTCGGGCTGAACCTTCCGGCATGGTTGAGCACCGACTACCGCTCGGCGCATGACGCGTTCAACGCGCTGGGTGCCGGCGGCGCCGTTGACGCCACCACGCAGTTCCTCGCCTCCGCGTGGACGAACGCGCCGCACCTGGCCGGGCTGCCGCTGATCGTCAACCTGCCGGCGGCCGCGGTCGTTTTCCTGGTCACGATCATCCTGGTGATCGGTATCAAGGAGTCGGCCAACACCACGAGCGCCATGGTGGTGCTCAAGGTGGGCATCATCCTGTTCTTCCTGGCGATAGGTGTCTTCCTTATCAACCCGGGGAACTGGAACAACCCGGCCACGGGTGGTTTCGCACCTAACGGGTTCAAGGGGGTCAGCGCCGCGGCTGCGATCATTTTCTTTGCCTACATCGGGTTCGACGCGGTATCGACGGCGGCTGAGGAAACCAAGAACCCGGCGAAGGACATGCCGTTCGGCATCATCATGAGCCTGGTGATCTGCACGGTGCTGTACATCGCCCTGTCGGCCGTCATGACGGGCATGGCACCGTGGCAGACGCTCGGCACTCCTGAGCCGATGATCACGGCGCTGCAACAGGCTGACGGACCACCGGGATTGCTCACCTTCTCGCGATTCATCATCGCACTGGGTGCGGTGATCGCGATGGGCAGCGTGCTGATGGTGTTTCAGCTTGGCCAGCCGCGCATCTTCTTCTCCATGGCGCGCGACGGCCTGCTGCCGAAGTTCTTCTCGAGGGTGCACCCCAGGTTCCGTACGCCCTACATCGGTACCATCCTCACCGGCACGTTCGTCGCGACGTTTGCCGCGTTCGCGAACATCGCCGAAGTCGTGGACCTGACGAACATCGGCACCTTGTTCGCGTTCGTGATCGTGTCGGCCGGGGTGATCTTCCTGCGAAGGACCGATCCCGATCGCCCGCGTCCATTCCGGGTCCCGGGTGTCCCGTACACGCCGATCATCTCGATCCTGGCGTGCGGCTACCTGATGATGCAGTTGCCGCGGATTACGTGGATCCGCTTCGGCGTCTGGCTGTTGTTAGGGCTGGTGATCTACTTCCTGTACGGGTACAAGAACTCGGTGCTGCGGAACCGGCGGGCGGGAACCGGGAATTGAATCGGGAATAGGGAATCGGGAATCGAAGGCAAGTAGTTTCCCAACAGGCCGCCGTGGGAATCGGTTTCGTGCAGGTGATCTCCCATCTCCCATC
>DATMBT010000346.1:0-5746 GCA_035559475.1 Gemmatimonadaceae bacterium | reverse complement strand
CCAGCACGGGTAGCGAGCCCGTGCTCGTAGACGGGGCAACACTCAGGGACCTGTCGATTGTAGATGCCGGCGAGGATGGCGCGAGCCTCTTCGCCAGGCTGGATCATGCGCGGACGGATCTTGGACGCGCGGCGCTCCGGTCCCGGTTGCGCCGTCTTCCGCCTCCCGCGGAAGCCCGCGACACACAAGCCGCCATCAGGTATCTCGGCGACCGGCTTCACGGGGTCCGCGCCCTGATCGACGCGACCAATCCCGACGAAGTCGACGCGTATCTCTCGTTGAATTGGCAGGCGGTGACGAAGCATTCGCGACCGGGTCGCTTCATCGAGCGGATTGTGCTTCGATTGCGGTATCGTCAGGCACTCCGGCAGATCAGGCATGGGGTCAACGCCCTGCGACAGATGCTGGCTGGCGTGAAAGAAATGATCAACGTCGCCGGCAGTGGTCCCGCCTTGCTGCAACGCCAGGCTCACGCTCTGGCTGAACATTCCGACATGCTTCGTGACGCCTGGCGATTGTCGGAATCACGATCCCTGGCCGATATGCTGGAAGCGGATCGGCTGGCACGAGGGCCGGCGAGGGATGCGATACGCGCTCTGCTCTCCATCGTTGCGGACCTCGATGCGCAGTACGCGATCGCCAGCGCGACAATCGAGTACCAATGGTGCTTTCCGGATATCGTGGACGACCTGCGTGTCGTGCAGTTCCGGGGCCTTCGGCACGCGCAGCTTCCTTCCAGTGTGCCGAACGACATCGTACTCGACGGCACTCGCGGGGTATTGGCGGTGACGGGACCGAACATGGCCGGCAAGTCGACACTCCTGAAGTCGGTCGGCACCGCCATTTATCTGGCGCACCTGGGGTGCGGAGTCCCAGCCGTACGGGCGCGGCTGAGCTGTTTCGACGCGATGCTCGCGGCGCTGTACGTCCGCGACAGCCTTGCCAACGGTGAGAGCTACTACCTCAGCGAGGTGAGGCGCATCAAGGAGCTCCTCAAATCCCTTGCAGCGACACCCAGGATGTTTGCTCTCCTCGACGAACCCTTCAAGGGCACGAACATCCATGATGCGTCTGAGGCCACAGCGCTGTTGCTGGACGGTCTCTGCGCGAAGGAAAGCTCCATCGTGATTCTCACCACGCACCTCGCGTCCGTGGTCCGCTCTCGCGAGGGCGACGAAGGTCTCACCACCGCCCATTTGGCCGCGCAGGAGAGTGAAGGCGGTCTGGTGTTCGACTACCAACTGCGTCCGGGAATTTCCGACCAGAGGCTTGGAATGGTTCTCCTCGAGCGCGAGGGCGTTGCTCCGGAGCTCGTGTCTGCAATCCAGCGACGAGCTGGGAGGAGCGCGCACAATCCGGGCTGATCGCATTGGGGACGGATCGCTCCTGTGCTACCTTGCTCGCGCACGCTGGTCCGACACTTACCGAGAGCAAGGGGCTCATCTGTGGAACGACAGGCTTCCGCCGTATGGCACGGCACATTGAAGGAAGGCAACGGCACCATCAGCGCGCCCAGCGGCGTGTTGAAGGACGCGATTTACACGTTTGCCCAGCGATTCGGCGATGACCCGGGCACGAATCCTGAAGAGTTGGTCGCCGCCGCGCATGCCGCCTGCTATTCGATGGCATTCTCCGGCAAGCTGACCGCGGCGGGCCTTACGCCTGACCGCATCGACACGACGGCTACCGTGACCCTCGAAAAGACCGACGCCGGAATGACAGTGACGAAGGTGCACCTCTCGACGCGCGCCAAGGTCCCTGGGGTCTCCGCCGCGGACTTCGCCGAGCATGCCGAAGCGGCCAGGGGGACGTGTCCGATCTCGCGCCTGCTCAACGCGACGATCACATTGGACGCGACACTCCTCTAGCGCAGAGGTCAGAGGTCCGAGGTCAGAGGTCAGAGGCCGAGTCCACGAGGCGAGCATGTACGTTCTTTCGATTGTCCTGTTTCTCTTCCTCACGTCTGTCGCGGGCGCTCAGGCGCGTTATACAGGCGCCGATGGGCGGCTGCGGGTTTCGCTTGCGCAGCAGCCGTTCTCGCCTAACGGGACATCCCGCGGGCCGGCCACCATGGCCAGTGGCGGCATCCGCGATACGCTGGCACGACTGAACGCGGTCGTCCGCTCCGCAGAGGCGGCGCTCACCGCCGAGCAGTCGTCGGAATACGGCGGGTGGAAGCGACTCGGGATGGCGTTAGGCGATTTTGCCGACATGGTCCGGAAGAATGAGGCGGACGGCTATTTCACCGTCGGCCTGCTGGCCACGTGTCCGTCGATGCCAGGCCTCGTGGCCGGCCTGCAGAAGTCGGGGTCGGGCAGGGATCCACTCCGCATCGGCATGTTGTGGCTGGACGCCCATCCCGACATCAACACCCCGGAAACCACCCGCAGCGGTTCCCTCGGCGGCATGCCGGTGGCCGTCGCCACGGGACGCGCATTGCAACGCATGCGCCTCGACGCCGGACTCGAACCGGCGTTGTCGGACCAGCACGTCGTGATGGGTGGCGTTCGACTGACGGACCCGCTCGAGCAGGACATCCTGGACAACTCTCGCATCGAGCAGCTCAGCGTCGATGACCTTCGACGCGCGACGCCCGCGGTCTTCGCGCAACTCGATCGCCTGAACCGGATCAGCGACAAGCTGTACATCCACATCGACATGGATGTCCTCGATCCGGCTGAAGTACCGGGACACGGGAACAAGGTGCCCGGCGGGCCATCGAGCAGGGAACTCGCGGCGCTGTTCGAGCAGATCTTCGCCCGTTATCCGAAGGCGTCAGCGATCGGCTTCGCGACAATTCCCGCGGAAGATCCCGGCGGCGTTTCCATCTCCGCCGTGAACAGGATGATTACCGGCGCCGTGAAGGGCGTGATGACTCGCGAGGGCAGGCGGTAACCCTCGGCCTGACGTTACGCGGGGCGGCGGGCGAGTTGGCCGGCCTTCGCCACGAGCAACGCCAGCGGGAAGGCGGAGAAGCTCAGCAAGGCGCCCATCTTCGTCTCGTCGAGGAGCCGACCGGCCGGAAACGCCGCCGTGGCGAAGAAGAGCGCCACCGTGAAGCCGATTCCCGCCGCGATGCCCATGACCAGCGTGTCCCAGGCCTTCAGGCCGCCCGGGGCGCGAAGGCCCAGCCACACGCCGGCCATCGTGAATACGAGGATGCCTAACGGCTTCCCGATGACGAGCGACGAGAGCACCATCCACGACCCCGTCCCCACGCTCGAGAAAGTCACCCCGGCGTTCGTCACCCCGAACAACAGCAGGATCACCTGGACCGGCACGTGCCACCAGGTCTGGAATTGGTTCATCGCATCCGGCAGGTGACGCTCCTCCTCGCTGTAGATGCCGATGTCCCGCCTGGCGTGCGGCAGGAAGGGGACGATCGGGACCAGCGCCAGCGCTGGATGGATGCCACCGTAGTAGAGCGCGGCCCAGGAGAGCCCCCCGGCGAGTGCCGTGTACGCCCAGAAATTGCGGACGCGGAAGCGCCTGAGCAGGAACGCCACGCCTAACGCGGGCGCCATCAGCGCGGCAAAGGCCACCAGGGAAACCGGACCGGTGGGATAGAACAGCGCCAGGAGGATCAGTCCGAGCGCGTCATCAGCGATGGCCAGCAGCAGGAGGAACGGGATGGCGGGATGGCCTTTCGGGAAGATCATCCGCGCCGCCATGTACGAGAACGCGATGTCGGTCGCGCAGGGAATGGCCCAGCCGCGCATGAGTTCGGGCTGGTGGTTCAGCACCGCCTGGAGCGCGAACAACCCAGCCGGGGCCGCCATGCCTCCCACGGCCGCGATCACCGGCACCGCCGCCTCGCGACCCGATGCGAGCGCACCACCCGGGAGTGTGGACTCGACAATCTCCTTGGTGGCGAGCGCGAAGAAGAACACCATGCCCACGTCGTTCACGGCGAAGTGCAGCGCGTGCGAAACCCGCTCGTACGACTCGTGGTGCAGGTTTGCCCATACCAATGCCGCCGCGGTCCCGATGATGAGCAGCAAATAGTTGTCGAGAACGAACGCCCACACTCCGCGGCGATTGGACC
Source organism: Gemmatimonadaceae bacterium (assembly GCA_035559475.1). Lineage (GTDB taxonomy): Bacteria > Gemmatimonadota > Gemmatimonadetes > Gemmatimonadales > Gemmatimonadaceae > JABWBJ01. Next base: position 1,701 of record DATMBT010000346.1, on the reverse strand, counting down.
CGGACATCAGGTTGCTTCCTGCGGCATGCGCTCAGGCCCTGACGCTTCCGCCATGCACGACACACATCGGCCCCGTGATCTCGTCCTCGAGGTTCACGACGAGGTTCCCGTCCTTGATCAGGTGTTGCAGGAGCGTGAGGACGTTCTTGCTGAACATCAGGCTCGCGTGATGCGGAACGGAACTCGGCAGGTTCACCGCACCGACCACTGACACGCCGCCGTGCACGGTGGTTTCGCCCGCGCGCGTCAGCTCGCAGTTGCCGCCGGTCTCCGCTGCCAGGTCCACGATGACCGCGCCCGGCTTCATGGTGGACACCATAGCGGCGGTAATGAGTCGCGGCGCGGCGCGACCCGGAATCTGTGCCGTGGTGATCACGAGGTCCTGCTCCTTCAGGTGCGCGGCCATCGCGTCCATCGTCTTCCGTTGTTCTTCCTCGGTTTGCTCACGCGCGTAGCCGCCCGCAGCCTCGGCATCCTTCGAGGGCTCCGGTCCTACGAACGTCGCGCCAAGGGAAAGCACCTGTTCACGAGCGGCGGCGCGAATATCAAATCCCGACACGACCGCCCCCATCCGCCGAGCGGTCGCAATCGCCATGAGTCCTGCCACGCCGGCCCCAAGGACGAAGGCCTTCGCTGGCGGAATGTTGCCGGCGGCCGTGGTCAACATTGGAAGGATCTTCCCCATCTCCGCCGCGCCGATCAGCACGGCCTTGTAGCCGGAGATCGTCGCCTGTGACGACAGGATGTCCATCGACTGCGCGCGCGTAATGCGCGGGACACGTTCCAGTGCCAGCGCGGACACGCCATTTTTGGCAAGCGCGTCAAGGATTTCTGCGTTGTTGGCGGATGACAGCAGCGAAATGAGCACCGATCCCGACGCCAGCCGACGCGCTTCGTCCAGCGACGGCTTCTGGACTTTTACCACAACACCGGCGGTCCAGGCGTCACCGAGAGTGGCGCCAGCCGCTTCGTAATTTTCGTCGGGAAAGTTGGCCTCGATTCCGGCTCCGCGTTCTACGACGACCTCGACACCCGACTTGACCAGGCGAGCCGCGCTCTCAGGGGTAAGCGCGACGCGTCGTTCGCCGGCGGTCGTTTCTCGCGGGACTCCAATGCGCATGGGCCGTTCGTCTCCGGGTAAAAGCTCGCGGATACTGACGACCGCGCGCGGCTTATTCAAGGGAAATTGTTATCACGCGGAACGCCAAGGCTCGGACGAGGGTAAGGACGCGCGACTGTGGCTCTGGAGCGTGGGACCGGCTAGACTGGCGTAACGGCGAAATTGCGGTCGCCGACTCTGCCTTTATCAACCGCAATCACGTCGACAACGGGATCAACTTCATGCGGCGAACGGGTTCGGCGAAGACGGTTGCGCTGGCGGTTCAAGCGGTACTGGCAATGAGCGTGGTATCGTGTGGCGGGTCGTCCGATCCGGGTCCGCTCATCGATCGCATCGAAGTGACGCCATCGACGGCGTCGCGCGAAGTTGGCCAGTCTGTGCAACTCAGCGCCGCGGTGAAGGACGCCGAAGGTGTTCTGCTGTCCGGGTTCGCCGTTACGTGGTCGACGTCTGCCGCGAACGTGGCCTCGGTGTCCTCGTCAGGCCTGGTGACGGCGGTTTCGATCGGCAGTGCCATCATCTCCGCGACCAACGGCAACAAGACGGGGGTGTCGACGATCAACGTGGTTCCGCCGCCGCCG
>DATMBT010000345.1:0-8391 GCA_035559475.1 Gemmatimonadaceae bacterium | reverse complement strand
TGGGCATCGCGTGGTCTTTCGTCACGCCATTGTCGCAGTTGCTCGTCCTGAACCTCGTGTTTACCCGGGTGGTCCCGCTGGGGATAGCGGATTACGGCTCCTTCCTCCTCGTCGGGCTGTTGACCTGGGCCTGGTTCTCGGTCTCGCTGGACCAGGCGACGGGAAGCATCGTCGACCATCGTGAACTCGTCAGGCAGCCGGGCTTTCCGGTCGGCCTGCTCCCGGTGATCACCGTGGCCACCAACCTGGTGCAGTTCCTGCTTGCCCTGCCGGTCCTGGCCCTGGTGATCGTTGTCGCGGACGTCTCGGTCGGGCCTGCCCTGGTTGCTCTTCCGCTCCTGATTGCGATCCAGTTTCTCTTCACGCTCGGGCTCAGTTTCTTCATCGCGACTTTTCACGTGACGTTTCGCGACACGAAACACCTGCTCAGCGTGCTGCTGCTCCTCGGGTTTTACCTGACGCCCATTTTCTATCCAGCGGAGCGAGCTCCGAAGCGTCTGGCACTGCTGTACCAGTTGAACCCGATGGCCGTCCTCATCGAGTCGTACCGGGACGTCCTGCTGGAGAATCGATTGCCGGCGGCCGTTCCGTTGCTGCTGACTTCAGGCGTGAGTGTGCTGTTGTTAGTAGTTGGATACCGGGTGTTTCGACGCGCGAGTGATCGCTTCGTGGACGAGATCTGAGATGACAGCGATCGAAGTGAAGGGTGTCGCGAAGCGGTTCCGCATGCACCATGCGCACCGCCCTCGCACGTTGCACGAGGCGCTCTCGCACGGCTTCAGGCGCCTGGCGCCCACCGAATCGTTCTGGGCATTGCGGGACGTGAACCTCGAGGTTCCCCACGGGTCGAGCCTCGGGCTCATCGGTGCCAACGGTGCGGGCAAGTCCACCCTCCTGCGCCTGATGGCCATGGTAGGGCGTCCCGATGCCGGCACAATCCACGTTCATGGACGCATGGCCGCGTTACTCGACCTGGGCGCCGGCTTTCACGACGACCTCACCGGCCGCGACAACGTGATGATCGCTGGTGTGATCAGCGGGCTCACGCGCTCCGAAGTGCGGCGACGCTTTGACGAGATCGTGGAGTTCTCCGAGCTCTCCGAATTCATCGACAACCCGCTCCGCACCTACAGCACGGGGATGCGCCTCCGACTCGCGTTTTCCGTCGCCATCACCATCGAACCGGAGATCCTGGTTGTTGACGAGGTGCTGGCGGTTGGCGACCGGCGCTTTCAGCAGAAGTGTGTGGACCGGATCAGTGCCCTGCGACAACGGGGCTGCAGCCTCGTGCTCTGCTCGCATGACCTCGGCCTTGCCGGCTCGCTCGCGGACTCGATCGCATGGCTGGAGCGTGGGCTCGTCAGGCGCGTCGGGCCCTCCAGCGAAATCGTGGCTGAATATTCCAGCGCGGCTGACCAGCAATCATGAAACCGATGTCGACCACCATGCCGGCACGCGCCTCCGTCCTCCGTCGTCCCGATCGCGCTGGTCCTTCGAGCGCGAAGGAGGTCGTGGCGGATCCGGTCCTGACGTCGAGTGACCGGCTGCTGTTCGTCATCCTCAGCGTCCTGAGCCTGGTCGCGGTCGGCAACTTCCTGATCGGCTGGTTCCTGCGTGGCTGGATCGACGTGAACCCGGTCTTTTTCACCATCGGCAGCGCGCTGCTGCTGTTCTTCCTCATCAACCACCTGGGACGCTGGTTCCTGGTGCTGCCCATGCGCAAGCCGCGGATGATTCCGGCGGCGCCGGGACTCCGGGTCGCCGTGGTGACGACGTACGTGCCGCGCGCCGAGTCGCTCGAACTGATCGAGCTCGCGTTGCGCAGCATGGTCGCCATTGAATACCCGCACGACACGTGGCTGCTCGACGAGGGCGACGATCCTGGTGCGCGCGAGTTGTGTTCACGACTTGGCGTCAGGCATTTCACGCGCCTGCACCAACCGGAATACCAGACCAGTGCTGGACCGTTCAGGAGTGCCACGAAATACGGCAACTACAACGCGTGGCTTCATGAGGTTGGATACGAGTCGTACGACATCCTTTCGGCGTTCGACTCGGATCACGTGCCGCGCCCCGATTATCTGCACCAGGTCCTCGGCTACTTCCGCGACCCGTCCATCGGCTACGTGCAACCGGCGCAGGCGTACTACAACCAGCGGGCAAGCTTCATAGCGCGCGGCGCTGCCGAGGAGACGTATTCGTATTACTCGCTGGTGCAGATGGCTTCGTTTGCGATGGGATATCCCATCATCGTCGGCGGGCACAACCTGCACCGATTGAGCGCGCTCCGCGCGGTGGACGGCCTGGCGCCGCACGACGCCGACGACCTCCTCACCACCTTGCGATACCGGAACGGCGGCTGGCGTGGCGTCTACGTGCCGCGGATTCTCGCGCGTGGCCTCACGCCGGTGGACTGGAGAGGGTACCTGCAGCAACAGCGGCGCTGGGCTCGTTCGGTGATCGACATCAAGGTGCGCGAGTGGAGGAGCGGCTCCGATCGTCTCAGCCGGAGATCACGCATCATGAGCGCGGTGCAGGGTTTCAACTTCATCAACCGGGGAATCTTTGGCCTGTTGATGTACGCGGCGATCATCGGCGTCCTGATCTTCGGTGGCCGCTTCAAGATCCCCGGCGGACCCCTGCTGATACCGCTGCTCGTGTTCGCCGGGAGCATTGCTGTCCTCGAGTTCTTTCGACAGCGCTTCTACCTCGATCCCGATACCGAAGGTGGAGTGCATTGGCGGTCGGCACTCCTGTGGTACGCGAAGTGGCCCTGGCTCCTGGCGGCGGTCTTTGACGTCGTACGAAAACGGCGGATGGCGTACGTCATAACGCCGAAGGTTCGCGAGCGCGTTTTCTTCCGGACGTTCGCCTTTACCCATGTGTTTCTCGCCGTGGGCATCCTGCTCGCCTGGCTGGTGGGTCGCTTGCTCCATCACGAACCGACGCCTCACCTGGAGTTCCTGGCGTCGGTTCTTGTCGTCACGAGCCTGTGGCTCGCATGGACCGAGTTGCGAGGCTTCCCTCCGGCATTCGACGCAACGCTTTGGCGGCCGCTCAACGAGCCGGTCGATCAAGGCTGATTAGCGATTAGCGATTAGCGATCGCGATTCACGCTACTACCGCAAGGACGAACCCGTCATAGCCCTTTGCTCCAACCGTCTGAATGGCCGTCGCTGACACGCGGTCTTCGTTTGCCAGGTGGTTCGCCAACAGTTGGACGCCTCGGACCATCGTGTCCGCGCTGTTGGTATCGATGATCGCTCCTTCCCTCACAACGTTGTCCACCACGATGATCGTTCCCTTGTGCGACAACCACAGCGCCGACTCGAAGTACGGCAGGCTGTTCTCCTTGTCGGCGTCGATGAACACGAAGTCGAACGGCGCGACCCTATCAGCCATCATCTTCGACAGCGCCTCCCCCGCGGGACCCACCACCACCCGCACGCGATCGGTCAGCCCGGCACGCTCGATGTTGCGCTGGGCGACTTCAGCATTGCGTGGATTGATCTCGAGAGTGACCAGCAAGCCGTCGGACGGAATCGCGCGACCCATCCAGATGGCGCTATAACCGCCCAAGGTCCCGATCTCGAGGACGCGGCGTGAACCCGAGACCCGCACCAGCTGCGCGAGGAGTTTCCCCTGCAATGGCGTGACGTTGATCGCCGGCAAGCCGGCCGCAGTGCTATCCGCGAGCGCCTGCTCAAGGGCGGGGTCCGGCGGAATGAGCCGCTTGCCGAAATAGTCGTCGACCGCGTTCCATCTTTCCTCCATGTAACCTCCAGCCTCGATGTCCGGAACGCCCACAGTGTGCAAACCGAAGATAAGCGTTGACCATCGTGACCATGACGCCGCTTGACACTGCGGCCGGACACTGCACTTTCGCTTCCGACCCACACGCGCGGAGAACCCATGGAGCAGCAGCTCGCGGTGCTGGTAACGGTGGTGGGGAGTGCAATCCTGATGGCGGTCTTTGTCGCGGTCGCGCGGTCCGCCGGAACTCCTGAGGGTGCGGACGCCGTTTCCGGGGCCACAACCCGGTGGAGGAGCCGCGTCTTCTGGGGCCTGGTGGTCGCGTTCATCCCGCTCATTGCCTTGTCGCTGATGCGCCTCCCGTATTCGTCAGGCAGTGACGCGAATGCCGTCATCGTGCAGGCGACGGGGCACCAGTGGGCGTGGGAAATCAGCCCGAACAGTGTTCCCGCCGGGCGCAACATCGAGATCCGTGTCACCGGCGCCGACGTGAACCATGGCTTCGCGCTCTATGACGCCGGCAATCGCCTGGTGATTCAGACGCAGGGTATGCCCGGGTACACCAACACCCTGCACTACTCGTTCAGCCAGCCCGGCACGTACCAGGTGCGCTGTCTCGAGTATTGCGGACTCGGCCACCATACCATGATGGGGACTTTGACGGTCACCCCGAACGCCGTAGGGTCTGCCAGATGAACGCCATCGCAACTTCCAACCCGCGCATCAAACGCCTGGTCGTGGTCTACATGGCGGTCACGGCGCTCGTGCTCGCGCTGCTCATGGCTTTTGGCCTGCTCATGCGCGCGTCGCAGGCCGGGCTGCTCGTCATTCCGCCGGCCCGGTTCTACCAGGTGCTCACCGCCCACGGTATCGGCATGGTGGCGATCTGCGGACTCGGTGGAGCCGGCGTGATGCTGTATTTCCTCTCGCGGTACGTGAACCTCACCCCCGCGATCGTCCTCGCCAACCTTGTCTTTTTCCTGCTTGGTGTCGTCCTCGTACTCGGCGGGATCTTCGTGGGCGGATTTGCCGCCGGGTGGACCTTCCTCTTCCCGCTGCCGGCGCGATCACAGAACATCTGGGGCCCCGGCGCCGCGGCTTCGTACCTCGTGGGCGTCCTGCTGGTCGGCGTGGGGTTTCTCCTGCTCTACCTCGACACGATGCGGGCCATCCTCAAGCGGTATGGAAGCGTCGGGAAGGCGTTAGGCTGGCCGCAGGCCTTTGGCCGCAGTACCGAGGAGCCGCCACCGCCAACCGTCGTGGTCAGTACCGTCGTGTCGGTCGTCAACGTGCTGTCCATCGCCGTGGGCGCGGTGATCCTCACCATCTCGCTGGTGAACGTGTACGCGCCGTCGTTCCAGGTGAACGCGCTGCTCGCCAAGAACCTGACGTATTTCTTCGGGCACGTCTTCATCAACGCGACGATCTACATGGCCGTCATCGGCGTGTATGAAATCCTGCCGGTGTACACCGGGCGGCCGTGGAAATCGAGCAAGCCGTTTCTCCTCGCGTGGTCCGCCACGATGCTGATGGTGCTCAGCGTATATCCGCATCACCTCTTCATGGATTTCGCCAATCCGGGCTGGGCCCACGTCCTCGGACAGGTCGTTTCGTACACCAGCAGCCTCCCCGTCCTTGCGATCACCACGGTTGCCACGTTAGGCAGCGTTCATCGCTCCGGCATGAAATGGGACCTGGCGTCGGCGCTGCTCTTCATCGCCGTCATGGGCTGGGCCGTGGGCATCGTCCCGGCGGTGGTGGACGGCACCATCGCCATCAACCGCGTCATGCACAACACCATGTGGGTGCCTGGCCACTTCCACATCTACCTGCTCCTGGGCGTGGTCGCGATGATGTTCGGGTTCATGTATCACCTCGGCACGTCCGCCGGCGCCTCTGACACGGCTGTGGACCGCGCCAGCTTCTGGATGTACGTCACGGGCGGCTTCGCGTTCTCGGCGATGTTTCTCGCGTCGGGCGCGATCAGCATCCCCCGTCGCTGGGCAGTCCACCTCGAACCATGGATCGCGTACGACCGGCTGGCGACGCTGTTCGCGCTGGTCGTCGTACTCGGGGCGGTGGTATTCGTGACACGGTTCCTCGGCCGAGTACGAAAGATCGCGGCCTGACGAGATGTGGTTCCGAACGGTCGTCGCGTCGCTCGCCGTGTGCACGGCGGGTGCCGTAACGTTCTGGCACGCCACCGACGGCCTGCGCGCGCTGACCAGCGAGCAGGCCCGGCGCCTCTCGATTTCCCGGAGCCCGCGGCCGGTGCCCGATGTGCTGCTCGAGGACCAGGACGGGATCGCGTTCCGGCTCGCGGACCTCCAGGGAGCGCCGGTGGCGGTCGAGTTCATCTATACCCGGTGTCAGACCTTGTGCGCACTCCTGAGCGCAGGCATGAGGCAGTTCAGCGCGAGCCAGCACTCGTCAGGCACCAGCGCGTCCGGGCGGGTTCATCTCGTCAGCATCAGCTTCGACGCCGCGGGAGACTCGACACCCCGGCTCAGGGAATACGCCTCGCACTACGGCGCGGCGCGCGACACCTGGCGCATCGCCCGCGTGCGAGACCCGCGCGATCTGGGCTCGCTGCTGGAGACATTCGGCATCGTCGTAATTCCAGACGGCGCTGGCGGCTTCCAGCATAACGCGGCCATTCACCTGCTGCGGACCGATGGCAGGCTGGCCCGCGTGCTCGACGCGGATGCGACACCCACTGACCTCACGCGCGCGGTGACAATACCGTGGCCGTGATTGCCGTCTTCATCATCGTCGTCCTCGCGATGCCGCCTGCGCGCGAGGCGCTCGAGGGCACGATGATCTTTCACATGCTGGTCCAGATCCCGCTGCTGGCGGTGGCAGGAACCATCGGCGCGATCGCCATTCCAACGCGGTGGCGCGCCAGGGTCACGTCGTGGAACCGTTTCGGCATCACCGGGACGCTGGTGGCCATCCTCGTCAGCACCTGGTGGATGGTCCCGCGAGCGCTCGACGGCGCCGTCTCGTCAGGCGCCATGGAACTGTTCAAGTTCGTGTCCCTGCCCCTCCTGGTCGGCGCACCCATGGCGTTGAGCTGGCCCGAGCTCCCGTTCGTCGGAAAGGGATTCCTGCTCGCGAACATTCTGCCAATGTGGGCCGTTGTCGGATGGCTTTACGTGGCCGCGCCCACGCGCGTGTGCAACTACTACCTGGTCGACCAGCAGGTCATCGCGGGATACGGGCTCATCGCGGTTTCGATCGCCGCCGGAGCGGCTGTCATCGCCATCGGGCTTGGGGGCGTGAAGCGTCACGCCTGATCCCGCATCAGCAGCGCGATGCTGCCTCGCAAGCGGAAGGACGGTACTTCAGGCCAACCGCCGCGGCGACGGCACGCGCCACCTGCCCCACCACGTTCGACGTCCCGCGAAGTTCACCACGCGCTCGCACGTCCGGCCCGATCGTCACGATGAACGTCTCCTCGGCGCCGGGCACGTCTTCCCCGTGCTGTCCCCAGTCACCTGACGTGCGACCGCGGCCGTGATCCGCGGTGAAGATGAGCGTCGTGCGGTCGCGATACCGGGGATCAGACTGCACCGCTGACCAGAGTTGCGCCATGAAGGCATCAACATTGTGCGCCGCATGGAGGAAGCGGTCGTACCGGCCCTCGTGCCCCCAGTCATCGGTTTCCGCGTAACCGACGAACAGGACGCGCGGCTGCTTCTCCTTCAGGTAGGGCAGTACGGCCTGCTGCACCACGATGTCGTTAGGCTTCGAGCCGTAGGTGTGGACGTCCAGCCCACTGCGACCGGTGTTGAAGATGTCGTGAAACGTGTCCCACGTGCCGAACGCGGCGACGCGGTCCTTGAACCCGTCCCGCTCGTTCAGCCACTCGAGCACCGTCACGTTCGGGTTCGGGCCGAATTCGTTGTTGTCGATGCGCGGATCGGGATAGCCGACCAGCATCTCGTTGTAGCCCGGATAGGAAAACTTCAGGCCATTCGTGACGTCGACGCGGCTCTCGCGGTCGCGATTGCCGAGTAGTTGTCCGTCGCGGGCCAATGTGCCCCACACGAACGGCATGAGTACGGCACGGCGCTCAGCGACCGTGGAGCGCCAGTACTTCCGCCGTGTCTCCGCATCAACGCCCGGCACACGCGCATCGCCGAAGAGGATGGTGGAGTCGGCGCCGCGGAACACTTCCTGCCAGCGCAACCCGTCGGACACTACGAGAATGACGTTCGTCGTGTCATCGGATCGATCGGCGCTGCGGCGGTTGTCATACGCGCTTGCCAATACACTCGTCGCGAGCAGGATGACCAGGTGGCGCCGCATGACTCAACCTACGGGCGCGCGCATCGCAGTGTTACGGGCAGTCGTCGTCCGGTAATTGTCCGGCCCGGAGACTACCGCGCCGGGGCCCGGGTGGCGACAATTGCCCATGGCTTCGATCGAGGAGTTCAAGAGCGCCCTCCGGCGGCATGTCGTCGATGCCTGGTTCCCGCACTCGATCGACACGGAGAACGGCGGGTTCTTCTGCGATTTCGACCGTCAGTGGAGGTCGAACGGACCGCACGACAAGCTGCTGGAGTTCCAGGCGCGGCACACACTGTTCGCCGCCGACGCCGCCAGGTATTTCCCGGAGAATTCCGATCTTCGCCA
>DATMBT010000344.1:0-5680 GCA_035559475.1 Gemmatimonadaceae bacterium | reverse complement strand
CACTCATTGCGGTCGTAATGTTGTCGCGCCTGCGAACACCGCTACGCGCCGTGCGATCACGGCAACTGCCACATGGCACGATACCCGCCCTGGTGGCGGGAGTAATGCTGCGGACGTTGGGAGAGGCAGTGGGTTACATTCGCGGCGCCAGTCGAGAAGATGAATCGCAGATGGAGGACTACGAGCTGCACAAGCTCAAGCACATCGTCCATGCCGACTAGTCTCGCGTCGTGATCAAGGTCGGCCTGATCGGCTGCGGCGCAGTCGCTTCCTTCTGCCATTGGCCGGCGTTGCGTCGCATGCGCCATGTCACGGTCGTGGCAGCGGCTGACCCGGATGCGGCCGCCCTCGCGCGCATGAAGCAACGGTTTCACGGCGACACGCATGTGGCGTATCAGGAGCTCCTGGCGCGCCCGGATATCGACGCGGTCGTGATCTCAGTGCCGCCCGCGCACCATGCGGCAGTTGCCTGCGCGGCCGCCGCGGCGCGCAAGGCGTTCTACCTGGAAAAACCAATTGCCGTGAGCCAGGCCGAGGCGCATGACGTGACGGCCGCGGTGTCCTCGTCAGGCGTTGCGGCGGTGATGGGATTCAACCGGCGCCAGCACCCGCTCTTTCGGCAGGCGAGGGCGCTGATTCAGGACGGCGCTATCGGCCACGTGCGTTTCGTGCACTCGGCGTTCTGCGAGCCGGCGCCGCCACAGGGATTGCCGCCGTGGAAGTTGAACCGCGACAGCGGTGGTGGCGTGTTGCTGGATCTCGCGTCGCACCACGTGGACCTGCTTCGCTGGTTCCTCGGTGATGAAGTGGCGTTGGTGGAGGCCACGGTCACGTCGGAGAGCAGCGAGCAGGATGGCGCGCAGGTGCGCCTGACGATGCGCGGTGGTGTGCAGGCACAGGGTTCGTATTCGTTCCGTGCCGGTTATGCCGATTACCTCGAGTTTGTCGGCGATCGCGGCGGGCTTCGTGTCGATCGGCATCGTGCAACGCTCGACCTGAAACAGGTACGGGCAACCGGCTACGGATCGCGGACGATCCGGCCGCTTCCATCGCCGGCGGTCGCCGCCTGGTGGGTGCGGCGCGTCGTCAGGCGGTTCGAGGATCCCTCGTACTTCCACGCGCTCCAGGCGTTCACGCGCCAGCTCGAAGGAGGTCCGCGGTTGCTGGCGAGCCTGGACGATGGAGCACGAAGCCTCGAGGTCATCCTTGCCGCCGAGGAGTCAGCACGGCTCGGACGACCCGTTCGTCCCGGCGGCTGACGTCGAGCGTGCGCGTCCTGCTCCTGTCCGACTGGATGACCGAACCTGGTGGTTCGGAAGCGTACATGGCACTGGTCCGCGACGCGCTTCGTTCCGCCGGCGATGACGTGAGACTGTTGACGTGCGGCGCACGCGATGCCGCGGTCGGCGTCGCTGATCAACGGGCCTGGGGCACGGACCGTGTGGTTCCGCAGGCGTTCCTGCAGGTGGACAATCCGTTCGCGACTGCGGAGGTGCGCAAGTCGATCCGTGAGTTCCAGCCGGACGTAGCACTGCTTGGTCCATTCGCTTACCACCTGTCGCCCGGCGTGGCCTTTGCGCTGAATGGCGTGCCGACCGTCTTGTCCATCATGGATTACAAGGTGGTCTGTCCGCTGGGGTCGAAGCTGTTGCCCGATGGGAAGATCTGCCAGAAACCCGCGGGCCTGGTGTGCTGGCGAGGAGGCTGCGTTCCGCTGCCGCACTGGCTGCGGGACCAGGCTCGTTATGCACGCATTCGGCGCGGCGTCGACCGTGTCGACGTGGTGCTCGTGCCGAGCGTGGCGGTGCGGGACGAACTCGCGCGACACGGCATTGTCTCACGCGTGCTGCCATTGCCGATCGCCGCCGCGCCCTCGCCGGAGCGCAAGCGCGCAGCGACTCCGGTGTTCGTCTACTCTGGTCGCCTCGTGCCCGAGAAAGGGCTCCCGCAGTTGCTCCGTGCGTTTGCCCGTGTTCGCGCCCGGGTGCCTGACGCGCACCTCCGCCTGGTCGGGGATGGTGGGATGCGCACGGACCTCGAGCGGCTCGTGGTGTCCCTCGGAGTGCAGGGCGCGGTCGTTTTCCGTGGTCGGCTGCCGTTCTCGCGTGTGGAACAGGAACTCGTGGACGCCTGGGCGCTCGTGGCGCCATCCCTCTGGGCGGAACCCTTCGGGATGGTCGCGCCCGAGGCGATCGTCCGACATGTGCCCGTCATTGCCAGCAGGACGGGCGGATTCGCGGACACGGTGGTCGATGGTGTCACCGGGCTGCTCGTGCCTAACGGCGATGAATCAGCGCTGGCCGACGCGATGATGGCCGTGGCCGAGCGGCGCCGGTTCTCCGAGCCCATGCTTCCCGCAGACGCCGTGGCCGAACTTGTGCAACGGCATGACGGATCCCGTTATGCAGCGCGTTTGCGAGACGTGTTTACGGAAATCCTGGCCCCTCCACGCCGACGCGGGGCTGCGGACACGTGAAAATCCTGGTAACTGGCGCCGCCGGATTCATTGGCTCGCGGCTGGTCGACCGGCTCGTCGCCGACGGGCACGATGTCATCGCGATGATCCGACGCGAGCACCCCACCCGCCCGCTGCGGGACCGCGGTGCCACCGTCATCACCGGCGACGTGCGGGACACGGACGCTGTGGCCAGCGCGGTCCGCGGCGCCGAGGTCGTATACCACCTGGCGCGCGCCAAGGGTCATGGGCAATCGCCGGCGGCCGAGGTGGAGTCGGTCAACGCGGGTGGCACCGACAGCGTCGCGAAAGCCGGCGCCATGGCAGGCGCGCGCGTGCTGGTGCACTGCAGTTCGGTCGCCGTCTACGGCAGCCGACATCCCGGTCAACCGATCAATGAAGATGAGACGCTCCATCCCGATTCGCCGTACGCACGAAGCAAGGCTGCGGCCGAGGGCCTGGCGCGCGCGCACTCGAGCGAACGGTTCGCCGTAATCATTGCCCGCATCACGGCGGTGCTGGGTCCGGAGTGCCGAAGCTGGGTGCCGTTGATGCGATCGATCGGAGGTCGTCGATTGCCGGTCATCGGTGCTGGCGACAACTGGCACCATCCTGGTGACGTTGACGACATCGTCGATGGTCTCCTTCTCTGCGGGACCCGCGGCTCGCAGAGCGCCGTGTACAACCTCGCTGGTCCCGAAGCGATACACCTGCGCGAGCTGATGCTTCATATCGCCGCGGAACTTGGCGCCGAGCCGCCACGTTCGATCCCTGCGGCGCCAGTCGATTGGTACCTTGGCCTGAACCGCGCGCTGGAGCCGATTATCGGCAGGGACTTGCCGAGCATCGCCGGCGCGCGGTTTCTCACGAGCGACCGGCGGCTCGACCTGACGCGTGCCACTCGAGAACTGGGTTATCAGCCGAAGATCGGTGTGCGCGAAGCGGTACGTCGTACCGCGGACTGGTACCGGCAGCAGGGCTTGCTCGATACCCGTTAGGCGCCCCACACGTCGCTGTTGAACGCACAAATCAATTCCTCGCCAGATCTGGTGCGCTCCGACCCAATGGAAGGCTCGCGACACTTGGGCCGCCGATCGCGGCGGAGTCGGGCTGATCGCGGCGGATCAATCCGCCCAGAATTCGCGTTCATCCGCGCTCCCAAAAATTGCCCAACGTGCCACGTGGGGCGTGGGCGCTGAACTGCTGTCACGGCGGACGAGCCGAGCTGTTGTTCCTCGTCGAACCATCGCGTCCGGTCGGGCTCTTTGTCATACTTGCGGAGTATCCAAATGTGCCCAGCAGGAGCTACGTCATGCGGACCCGGATTCTCGTCCTTTCATTCGTTCTCGCCGGCGCGGTCAACGCGCAGGCACCCAAATCGGCCGACTCGGATGCCGAGCGTTTCCTGGCCCGCGCTGAGCGCATTCTCGACTCGTTGAGCATCCGCACGTCGCGCGCACAGTGGGTACAGCAGAACTTCATCACCGACGACACCGAAATCCTGAACGCCGAGGCGTCCACGGCGCTCTCCATTGCGGTTCAGCAGCTCGCGACCGAGGCGAAGAAGTACGACAAGGCCAACCTTCCCGCCGCGACTAGCCGTCGCCTGCTGCTGCTCAAGCTTGGCCTGGCCGCGCCGCCGCCGCCCGACGCGAAGAAGGCGAGTGAGCTGAGCACACTCGTCGCGAACCTCGACGCGACGTACGGCAAGGGCGAATACTGCCGGCCAGGCATGGACGGCGCACAGAAAACGTGCCTCGCGCAGCAGGACGTCTCGCGGATCCTCGCCGACAGCCGCATCAACACGGAACTCGTTGATGTGTGGAAGGGCTGGCACACGATCTCGGTACCGATGCGCGACAAGTACGCGCGCTTCGTCGAGCTCTCCAATGAAGGCGCCAGGGGAATTGGCTTTGCCGACGCCGGTGCGATGTGGCGGTCGGGTTACGACATGCCGCCTGACGAGTTCGCGAAGGAGATGGAGCGCGCCTGGACCCAGCTCAAGCCGCTCTACACGGCGTTGCATGCTTACGTGCGCACGAAACTCTACGAGAAATACGGATCGTCAGTCATGAAGCCTGACGGTCCCATTCCAGCACAGCTCCTCGGCAACATCTGGGCGCAGGACTGGGCCAACATCTACGACGTCGTTGCGCCGCCGGGCGGAACGTCGAGCGTTGACGTGACGGAACTCCTCAAGGCGAAGAAAGTCGACGAGCTCGGGATGGTGCATTACGCCGAGAACTTCTTCACTTCACTCGGCTTCGCGAAACTTCCCGAAACATTCTGGACGCGATCGCTGTTCCTGAAGCCCGCTGATCGAGACGTGGTCTGTCACGCGTCGGCGTGGGACATCGACAACCGCGAGGACCTGCGCATCAAGATGTGCATTGAGCGCAACGGCGAGATGTTCAACGTGGTGCACCATGAACTCGGTCACAACTTCTACCAGCGCGCGTACAAACAGCAGCCGTTCCTGTACCAGAATGGCGCGAACGACGGTTTCCACGAAGCAATCGGCGATGCCGTCGCGCTGTCGATCACGCCGAAGTACCTCCAGCAGGTCGGGCTACTCGAGCAGTTGCCGCCGGCGTCGAACGACACGCTGTACCTCCTTCGGAAGGCGCTCGAGAAGATCGCCTTCCTCCCGTTCGGGCTCCTCGTGGACCAGTGGCGCTGGAAGGTGTTCGCGGGCGAAGTAACGCCGGCGAACTACAACAAGGCGTGGTGGGATCTCAAGTTGCAGTACCAGGGCGTGGTGCCACCCGTTGAGCGGAGCGAAAAGGATTTCGATCCGGGCGCGAAGTACCACGTGCCAGGCAACGTGCCTTACGCGCGCTACTTCCTGGCAGGAATCCACCAGTTCCAGTTCTACCGCGCGATGTGCAAGGCGGCTGGCCAGACAGGGCCGCTTTACCAGTGCTCCTTCTATGGAAGCAAGGACGCCGGTGCGAAGCTCGCGAAGGTGCTCGAGGCTGGAGCGAGCAAGTCGTGGCAGGAAACGATGCTGGGCTTCACGGGCGAGAAGGGACTCGATGCGACCGCGATCCTGGAGTACTTCCAGCCGCTGAAGGTCTGGCTTGATCGCCAGAACGCCGGAAAGCCGGTCGGCTGGTAGAGCGGCTCTCAGCGCATGCCTGCGTTCCGCATCCTCATCGTCACCTGGCTCACCGCCGGATTCGGTGCAGTAGTCGGTTCGATCGTCGGCGGCGCAGCGGGTCGAAC
>DATMBT010000343.1:0-6293 GCA_035559475.1 Gemmatimonadaceae bacterium | reverse complement strand
CTGGCCACCACGAGGAGGATGTCCGTCGCCTCGCTGACCGGCGCGACCATCGTTCCCATCGGGGTGGCGCTCACCCGCGGCTGGCGGAGCGAGGTGTTTGTCGTGTTGTTAGGTGTCGCGATCTTCGTGTACTGGACCCATCGCGCCAACATTGGCCGGCTGCGCCGCGGTGAAGAGCCGAAACTGACGTTCCGCAAACCGGGCAAGGGGCAGGAGTCCGATGCGATGGACGGACTGTCGCCACAGGGGAGGGCGTAATGCGTTGCGCCGTGGTGGGAGGCGGAGCCTGGGGCACCGCGTTATCCGACCTGCTGGCGCGCGCCGGGCACGACGTCACGATCTGGGCGCGCGAGCCCGACGTGGTCGAGCACATCAACCGGACGCACGCCAACCCGCGGTTTCTCGCCGGGGTGACGCTGGACCACGCGGTCCGTGCGTCGAGCGACCTGTGCGCCGCCGTCCGTGACGCGGAGCTGGTGGTCCACGCGGCCCCGTCTCACGTGTTGCGCGAGGTGATGCGCGCCGCGGTGCCGGGTATCTCGGGCAACTCCATCCAGGCCATTGCCACGAAGGGCATCGAGCCGGAGACGCTCGTGCTGATGGGCGACGTCGTCATGCAGGAGCTGCCCGGGCATTCCGTCGTGGCGATCTCCGGCCCGTCGTTCGCCCTGGAAGTGGCGCGCCGCCAGCCCACCGCGGTGGTTGCCGCCAGCACGGATCCCGCGGCGTCCGCGACGGTCCAGCGCGCGTTCAGCACCCGCGCCTTTCGCGTCTACACCACCGACGATGTGCGAGGCGTCGAGCTGGCGGGCGCGGTCAAGAACGTCATGGCCGTCGCCACGGGCATCGCCGAGGGACTGGGACTCGGGCTGAATCCCCGGGCGGCGTTGATCACGCGCGGCCTGGCGGAGACAACGCGACTGGGTGTCGCGTTAGGCGCACGGCCGGAGACCTTCGCCGGGCTTGCCGGACTCGGGGACCTCGTCCTCACCTGCACCGGCGCGCTGAGCCGGAACCGCTCCGTGGGCGTCGAGGTCGGAAAGGGAAGGGCGCTCGCGGAGATCCTTGCTGGCACGGAGACGGTGGCTGAAGGTGTCCGGAACGCCAGGAGCACGGTGGCGCTGGCCTCGCGCGCCGGCGTGAACATGCCAATCGCCGAGGCGGTGTGTCGCGTGTTGTTCGAGTCGCAGCCTCCGGGAGAGGCAATCGCTGAGCTGATGCAACGGGAACTCAGAGCGGAGCGGGACGAATGAACGACAAGGCCGTCGTGCAGGAATTCTTCTCGATTGGCGAGGTCTGCGAACTGACGGGCCTGAAGCAGCACGTCCTCCGTTACTGGGAGAGCCAGTTCCGGTTCCTGAATCCCGCGAAGAACCGCTCCGGCAACCGCGTCTACCAGCGGAAGGAGATCGAGCTGATCCAGTATGTGAAGCACCTGCTGTACACCGAGAAGTACACCATCGAGGGTGCGCGCCAGAAGATCGATGAGCACCGCAAGGACGGCGCCCTTCGCGCCGAAGCGCGCGGTGCACTGGCCGCTGAAACCCTCGCCGACGTCGAGCGGCATGTTGCGGACCTGCTCGCCGTCCTCGAGCGCAGCAAGCCGGTTCCCGAAGCGCGAGACACTGCCGAGGACAGAACGTAAGTGCGGATCCTGTGCACCAACGACGACGGCATCCTGGCGTACGGGCTGGAATGCCTCGTCCGGGCCGCGAAGGAAATCGGCGACGTCACGGTGGTGGCGCCGGATCGGGAACAGAGCGCCACCAGTCACTCGCTGACGCTGCACCATCCGCTGCGGCCGGTGGCCCGTGGCCCGAAGCACTACCAGGTGGACGGGACGCCGACGGACTGCGTCATGCTGGCGGTGGAGGCCCTCATGCCGGAACGCCCGGACTTTGTCTTCAGTGGCATCAACCACGGGCAGAACATGGGCGAAGACGTGCTCTACTCCGGCACCGTCGCCGCCGCCATGGAGGGTCTCGCGTTAGGCATCCCTTCCATCGCGATCTCGTTTGCGGGCGGGGACCTCCGCGCGGACGTGTCCCGGCTGGACGAGCAGGTCCAGGTGCTCGTGCCGCTGCTGCGGCACCTCACGAGCCTGACGCCGTTTCCCCACGACACGCTCCTCAACATCAACCTCCCGCCGGTGCCGCCGGCGGAGCAGCAGGGCATCCGCCTGACGAGGCTTGGCCGGCGCGTCTACTCGAACTCCATCCAGCCCATGCGCGACCCGTGGGGCAGGGAGATCTACTGGATCGGCGGCGGGGACATCTCGTGGGAGGGAGCCGATGACTCCGACTTCCAGGCGATCAGGGATCACTGCGTGTCCGTCACTCCATTGCACCTCGACCTCACCCACCGGGATATGCTGGATACCAGGGAGAATTGGTGGCAGGACCCCTGATCCCCGAATTTCGCGGCGCCCGACGCCGCCTCGTTGAATCACTCCAGGACAACGGAATCTCCGACCTCGCGGTGCTCCGCGCCTTCGAGCTGACCCCGCGTCACCTGTTTGTGCCGAGCGGCGTGCGGCATCGCGCGTACGAGGATAGCGCGTTGCCGATTGGCAGTGGACAGACGATTTCACAACCGTCGGTGCATGCGCGTTACCTGCAGTTGCTTGGACTCACCGGTCACGAGACCGTGCTCGAGATCGGGACTGGCTCTGGATACCAGACCGTGTTGCTGAGCCACCTGGCGGCCCGCGTTTTTTCGATCGAACGCGTGCCCGAACTGCTCGAGCGGGCCCGTGACGTCATCTCCGAGGCGGGTGTGCGCAACGTGTCACTGATGCTTGGTGACGGAACGCTGGGTTGGCGCCAGCATGCGCCGTATGACGCGATTCTCGTCAGCGCCGCCGCGCCTGACATTCCGCGGCCGCTCCTCGAACAGCTGGCCGACGGTGGTCGCATGATCGTCCCGCTGGGGGACATGGAAGAGCAGATGCTGGCCATGGTGACGCGCCGTGGAGAGCAGTTCGAGCGCCGTGACATCGCGCCGGTCCGATTCGTCCCGCTGTGGGGGACCCACGGGTGGTCGGGCTGACCGCTTGAAGGCGGTCGCGGTGTGAATCACGGAGGCCAGCGGATGGCGGATAGCTCGGAGAACGACGGACCTCGGCGGCCGGCAACGCGCCCGTTCGTGAGCGGACGTCCGGTCGAGAGGATTGAGCCGACGTCGTCGACGTACGTGCCATTGAGGCCATTCTCGCTGGCCGGCGCGCGGACCAGGACGGGAGCTGGGGCTACGACCACAGCTTCGACGATGATCGATCCGCGCAACGCCACACCAACACCTCGCTGGACCGTCGCGGTGTACGAGCCGGGCCTCGAACGCACGGTACCCACGGACTCAAAAGAGCCGGCGCCCTTCGCCCCGATCCCGGCCCGCCAGTCGTCCACACCACCGACCTCTGCGGACGACATTGTCGAGGCGAGCCTCGCTCTCGCGGAAGGCGTCGTCGAGGCTCAGCGCCACGCGTCCAGTCTTGCCGCCGCGGACGTCCTCGAGGTTGTGGCGAGTAAACTTCGCCGGGGCGAGATTCTCCTCCTTCCAGGGGCCTCCGCGAAAACCGACACCTCCGTACTCTCGTCGGTTCTCGCCGCGTTGCTCGGAGGCCGCCGCTAACCGTTTCGCGCATGGCCGTCGTCCACCTCAAGGTCGCAGGAAAGGTGCAGGGCGTTGGCTTTCGGTGGTTTGTTTGCGAAAGGGCAGCGGAGCTGGGAGTTTCTGGTTGGGTGCGGAACACACCGACCGGGGACGTCGAGGTAGCTGCAAGCGCGGACTCCGCAAAACTTGCCCTCCTTGAAGCCGCGGTACGTCGTGGTCCCGCCGGATCACGAGTGACCGCTGTCCACCAGGTGTCGCCGCCTGACGGGACGTCTTACCCAACGCCATTCCGCATTGAACGATGACCGACGTGGTTGCCCAGGATCTCGAGCAACGCGTGCGTGCGCTGGTGCGCGATGTGCCTGACTATCCAAAGCCAGGCATCATGTTCAAGGACATCACGCCACTCCTTGGAAATCCGGCAACGTTTCGCGCCGCGTGCGACGCCATGGCCGCTTCGTTTCAGCAGGACCGCGTGACGCACGTCGCCGCCATCGAGAGCCGGGGGTTCCTGTTCGGCTCACCGATCGCGCTGTCGCTGGGCGCCGGCGTGGTGCCGATCCGGAAGCGCGGGAAGCTGCCTTACGACTCCCAGTTCGAGGAATACGAGCTCGAATACGGCACGGATGCCCTGGAGATGCACGTGGACGCGTTGCCATCGGGTTCACGCGTGCTGGTGGTGGATGACCTGCTGGCGACCGGCGGAACTGCGGCCGCAGCCTGCCGCCTTATCGAACGGCTCGGGGGGGCAGTGGTGGGGTGTTCGTTTCTGATCCGGTTGGCCTTCCTCGGCGGTGCGGCAAAACTGACGGGCCGCCGCGTGTCCAGCATCATCGCCTACGAAGGCTGAACGGCATGGGTATCCGCGCGATTCCTGCGCGTCCATTGTGCGACTAGATTTGGTGACCGTCGTCCCTCGGCGGGCATCGCGCGCCGGTCGGTCGCAGGTGGCGCCAACGCCCCTGTAGCTCAGGTGGATAGAGCAGCAGTTTCCTAAACTGTTGGCCGGGTGTTCGAGTCACCCCAGGGGCACTGGTTTTCCCAGGTACTTGAGAAATCACTTTAACCGTCGACGATCGGTCGCCGGTAGCAACCGATTCAGGAAACGAAATGGCAAAGACGGACTCGGCAGTAGCGCCCTTCGTGGCGGACGAAAAAGGCGAATCCTTCATGGAGTGGGTGCGCGCCAACTCGAACAAGCTTTCGATCGCGGCGCTCGTGGTCGTGGCGGCGGTCGCGGCCGGGATGCTGTGGAAGGCGTCAGCCGAAAAGAAGGAGGTTCGGGCCAGTCAGGCTCTCTCCGCCGCCCAGAATGTCGTGATGTCGGGGAACGCCGCGTTGGCGCAGTCCGACCTCCAGGCGCTGCTACGGCGCTATGGCGGGACGACGGCGGCAATCCAGGCCAGGATGCTCCTGGCGCAGGTTCTGTTCGGGCAGGGGAAGGTTGACGAAGGCCTGAAGGAGCTCGACGCGGTCAGCTCTCCAGGACCCTTCGCAGCTTCTCTTCACGCCCTGAAGGGAGCCGGACTGGAGCAGTCCGGAAAGCCGGCTGAAGCGGCGACTGCGTACGAAAGCGCGTCATCCGCGGCGACGACGGACATCGGTAAGGCAGCGTATAAGGCCGACGCCGCCCGGGCGTACATGGCAGCCGGGAATCCTGCCGCTGCCATCAAGATTTACGAGGCCCTCGCGGCGGACGACTCCAGCCCGCTGGCGGGAGAAGCCCGGGTCCGGCTGGGTGAGATCAAGGCCAAGCAAATCGGCTAGTCGAAGCAAGCAAGTGTCGCCCTGATGTCAGAAAGGCGGGTGGTCTGTACCTGGACCATCCGCCTTTGTGTTTGGATACCAATTAGTGCTGATAATAGATGTTATGTAAAGTAGACCCGTGGACAACGTGTGGAAAAGCAGCTGGGTTGGTTATTGGTCATGCCATAACACACTGCCCTCACGTGATTTAGCAAAACCCACGTGAATTCCACTTTGCACTGGTCGCTTCATGGGTCCGGCCAGTGCCATCGACCGGATCACGGTCCCGGCAATCGGCCGGAACTGAACGTGACAGTGTCTCCGGGCAACAGCTATCGGCTGTTCTGGCGTGCGAGAACGTCCCTCGTTTGCCCCTGGAAGACCAATCGCCCCTCCCCCGACAACGTCGGGGCACCATCGTCGAAATTGACCGTCAGAACGGATCCTGAGCGGGTTGTGAGCCTGACCGGGGCCGGCTCACCGTCCCAGGCAACCAGCATGGCCGCCGCCGCCACCGAGCCAGATCCACAGGCCAGCGTCTCCTCCTCGACGCCACGCTCATAGGTCCGATACGTCCAGCCATGAGCTCCGCGGGACACAAAGTTCACATTGGCGCCGGCAGCCAGGCTTGGCAGGTGTCGGAGCGAACGACCGCGACCCTCAACGTCCACCGAATCCACGTCGCCACAGGCCACCACCAGGTGTGGCACACCCACGCGCGCATAGCCAATCCGTCGTTCTCCGGGCGCGAGTGGTGTGTCGAACTCGGGGTTCGATTCCGCCACCGCGGGCATTCCGACCACGGGTTGGCCTGCTTCGATTCTGCCGGGAATAACTCCAGATGACGTCCGGAAACGGAATCGCTCCCCCTCCTTCACCATCCCCAGCTCGGCGGCCAGCGTGACTGAACACAGCGATGCGTTCCCGCAAAACTC
>DATMBT010000342.1:0-6032 GCA_035559475.1 Gemmatimonadaceae bacterium | reverse complement strand
GTCGCGTGGTCGAGCGGGACGCCCGCGGTCGCCCAGGTTTCCTCGACGGGCGTGGTGACCGGTGTGAGCTCCGGGACGGCCGTCGTGTTCGCGAGCATCGACGGCGTCCTCGGTTGGGCGAACGTCACGGTCGTCCAGGTGCCCGTCGCCAGCGTCACCATCGCGCCCGCCACACCAAGCGTCCCGGTCGGGCAGACGACGCAGCTCACCGCGGTCACGAAGGACGCCGCGGGAAACATCCTTCAGGGTCGCGTGGTCTCGTGGTCGACCAGCGCGGCGGCCATCGCCAACGTGAGTTCGGCGGGGATCGTGACGGGTGTCACCACGGGTACGGCGACCATCACCGCGACGAGCGAAGGGCAGACTGGAACAGTGACGCTCACGGTGGTCACTGGTGCGCGCACGCTGACGGTCACGCCTGACACCGCGACCATCGCGCCGTTAGGCACCGTTCAACTGACCGCCGTGGTCCGCGACGGAAACGGAGCCATCATCACGCCGGGCATCAACTGGTCCACGAACAACTCTGCCGTGGCGAAGGTGTCGAGCAACGGGAAGGTGACCGCGCTCCTGCCGGGTGTCGCCGTCATCACCGCAAAGACCGGTTCCGGCAGCACCCTGGCCACCGGAACCGCGACCATTACCGTAAAGTGACGCTCGCCGTCGCGCGTCAGCGCGACATGCTGACGTTGAACGTCCCGTTGGTCAGGTATCGGGTGTTCGTGACGCCTGCCGCCAGGGTCGCTGCGTCCGGCACGAGTTCAAAGCTGAAATAGCCGCTGGCATTATCCGTCCCCAGGAACGAGAGCGTGAACGATCCGGACCCGGGCTTGAATTGCGAGGTCCAGCGCCGGAGCTCCGCTCCGCTGCCCTCAATGTAGGAGATCGTGGGGCTGTTCACGCCACCAGCTTCCATCGTGCCGGGGCCCGGGGCGCGAACGGACACCGCCAGCGTCCGGGAGACGAAATCGAACGAGAACCCGGCGAAGCCGAACCGACCATTCAGGTAGGTCGCGCCGGTCTGCAGCTTGCCCAGGAACGGTTCGCCATCCACCAGGGCCGACACTGTCCCCACGCTGGTCGTCGACCCCGCCGGACCACCATTGGAAGAAATCGTGGAGGACGGATCGAACGCCGGGTCGCCACAGGCGAACAGGGCGCCCACGGCGATGATCAGTGAATTTCGAATTCGCATGGTCGGATTATGCGTGTCCCGTTAGGTGGTGTCAACGCGACATGTTGACGTTGAAGGCACCGGCGGTGACGTTGCGCCGGGCGGTGACCCCCGCCGCCACCGTAGCGCTGTCGGGAAAAAGGTGAACCGAGAAGTACCCCACCGCCGCGTTTTCAGACAGGAACGTGATTGAGAATGACCCGGCGCCGGGCAAGGATGGCAGGTACCATCGGCGTGCATCCGGACCCGATCCTTCTATGAGCGACACGTTCGGGCTGTTGGGAGTCCCGCTCTCGAACGTGCCCGGCCCGGGTACTCGAACCGAGACCTCAAACTGCCGCGTGTTATCATTGGCGCTGAAACTGAAAAGGCCGTCGATGTACGTCGCACCGGTGGCCAGGCGGCCGACGAACTGTTCACCGTTTACGTTCGCCGAAACCGAGCCATTGTTCGTCGTGGAACCCGGTGGCAGTCCGGTGGGCGAGTTTGAGGTCTCGTCGAACGTCCGGTCGCCGCATCCCGCAGCCATGAGGCTTGCCACGATCGCCGTGCGAAGGACGCGAGACATCGTTACTCCGTGTCAGCTGGCACGTTTCGAAAGGTGCTGGCACGGACGTTCCCGTGCCAGCACCAGCACCAGCCTCAAGCTCCAGTTCCAGCCACAAGTTCCAGCACCGGACACTCCGGGTTTATGGGTTCGGGTACATCGCAATCGGTAACCGCGTGATCCCGCGCTCCTTCTTCTGTTTCTCGACCATCTTCGCCACGTCGGCCAGCAGCTTCTTCGCGTCGTAGACGATCCCGTCCTTGATCGTCCACTTCACGCCACCGACGCGCTCGACCTTTCCGGTCTTGTCGTTGAGGCGGACGAAACCGTTGCCGTACAGAACCTTCAGGTTCGCGATCGGGTTCTCACCCACGATGGCCATGTCCGCCAGCATGCCCGGGCGCACGACGCCGTATTCGATCGGCGTGCCTAACGGGCGGAAGATCTCCTCGGCCGCGTGCAGCGTGCCGGCGCGAATGACCTCGAGCGGATGGAACCCGGCTTCCTGGAAGTTCTCGAGCTCCTCGATGTACGAGAAACCATAGGTGTTGTAGATGAAGCCCGCGTCCGTCGACGGCGTCACGCGTCCACCCATGTTCTTGTAGTCGTTGATGAACTCCATCCAGACCTGGTAGAACTTCTTCCACGCGACTTCGTCCCACGTGGTCCAGTTGTAGAAGTAGGCGCCGTGGTTCTCGCGGTTCGGCGTATAGAAGTCCCACAGCGACGGCAGCGTGTAGGTCTCGTGCCACTCCGCCGTGCGGCGCTTGGCCAGGTCGCGACCCGACATATACGTCGTCATCGTGGGGTCGAGCGTCGCGTCGTTGTCCTTGAGCAGCTTGAGGAACGCGTTCCACTTCTCGCTGTGCGGCGTCACCAGGTTCCACTGGCGCGCCACCTGGCCAAAGCGCCACTGCTCGTCGTTGTAGTTGTACGTGTCCGGATACGGCTGGATCGAGGTGTTGTCGTACATCGACTCGAAGATGCCGTAGTAGTGCGTGACCGCGCCGAGGCCGAGCTTCACCGCGTCGGCGGCATTCATCTCGGCGACGCCCGTCTGCGCGAGGTGCGCCGTCGTCCCCATGTGCAGCTTCTTCGCCTCGTCGATGAGGGCCGCCATGATCGCGGGCTCGTGCGCGCCCAGCTTGAGGCAGTCGGCGCCAGCCTGCTTCGCATAACGCACCCACTCGCGTGCCTTCTCAGGTTCGATGATCTGGCCGCCCTTCCAGCCAGCGCCGGTCCCCATGCGGTGACACGAAACCATGCGTGGCGCGGTGATCTCGTTCTTCGCGCTGCGATCCCTTTCCTTGAGCGACCACTCGAACCCACCAAATGGAACCCCGCGCACCGTCGTTATGCCGTGTCCCATCCAGAGCTTGTAGACGTATTCGGCTTCGGGCGCCTTCGGCACTCCGCCAGTGTGAACGTGCAAATCGATGAAGCCGGGCAGGACGTACATTCCTTCGGCCTGGATTTCGCGCGCCGGTCCCTGCGGGCGGCCGCGCGCGTCAATCGGTACGCCCGGGAATCCGACGTCCACGATGCGCGTTATGCGATTGCGCTCCACAACGATGTCCACCGGTCCGCGCGGGGGAGACCCCGTTCCATCGATGAGCGTCGCGCCGCGAATGATCAGCCGATCGAACGGCCCTTCGCCTTCGGCGCGGTTAGGCGCCGGCGCCGCATCGCGGTCCTGGGCGACGGCGGGACTGGTGAACAGTCCGGTGAGAACCAGGACAACCGCCCACGACGAGAGGATTCTGGAGCGTAGTGCGAGCATGGAATGAGACCCCGCTGCGGTAGAAAGACCAGGTGGCCGACGAACCAGAAAGCGGCCCGGACCGATGCCAGTCAAGTATCGCAACTGGGAAGGAAACTGTCAGCGGGTTCCTGTCGAAAACTGGCCTGCAACCACCGCTCGGCTATTCCCCGCGCAGCGCCTCCTGTGGCCCGAGGCCGGCCGCCGAGCGCGCCGGCACGAGACAGGCCGCGGCTGCAGCCAGGACCAGGACCCCGGTGACGGCGACGAGCGTAATCCAATCGCGCTCTTCCACCTGGAACAGCAGCGAACGGAGCTGACCTGTAACCGCGATCGCAACCGCAACGCCGATGGCGATTCCAAACGCCGCGAGCGTCAGCCCTTCACCAACTACCATCCGCTGGATCTGGCCCGCTGAGGCGCCCAGCGCCATTCGAACGCCGATTTCGCGGGTGCGCTGTCGCACCGTGTAGGAGATGATGCCGTACACGCCGATGACGGCGAGCAGCAACGCCACCGTCGCAAACGCCGCAATCACCAGCAGGTAGAACCTGGGCTGCGCCAGGGAACTCGCGACCAGCGCTTCACCGGTCGTGACGTCGAAGACGGGCAGCTCGGCATCCAGTTCGCTGATGACCTTTCGCATTCCGGCCGCGAGCGCGAGCGGTGTCGCACTGCGCAACGTGAACGTGATCTCATCCGTCGGCCATTGGCTCGCCGCCGCGTAATACGCTGGTGGTGAATCGAGCGAAAGTCCGAATTGTTTTACGTCGCCGACAATGCCAACGATCTCGCCGCCGAGGCGATGGCCCTCACGTTCCCACCCGGCCTCGATGCGGCGGCCGATAGCATCGCCGTTAGGGAAGAACCGTCGTGCCAGTTCCTCACTGACGACAATCACCGGAGGCCAGTCCCAGCGATCCTGGTCGGTGAACTGGCGACCCTTGATCAACGGAATTTTCATCGCTTCGAAGTAATCAACAGAGGCAACGCGCACCTGACCGCGGGGTTCGTTGGTAGGGTCACCATCTTTTCCGTCGATGGTGAACGTGAGCTGGAACCGCGTGTCGGTCAGCGGCAACCCGAAGGACGCGGCCGCATGCTCAACACCGGGCAATGCGCGAAGTCCTTGCAGGGCACGTTCGAGGAATTGCCGCTGGTCGGTCAATCTGGGATAGCGCAGCTCCGGCAACGTCACCGTGAACGCAGTGAGCCCTTTTGCACTGAACCCTGGATCGACGCGTTGAAGCTTTGCAAAACTGCGCAGCAGCAACCCGGCGCACACGAGTAGAACGATCGCCACGGCCAGTTCGGAAACCACGAGCACACGGCGAAGGCGTACACTGCCGCGCCTTCCGGTCATCCCCCGCCCTTCTGCCTGCAGGCGACTGCGCACGTCATGACGTGATGCCTGAAGCGCCGGAGCGAGACCGAACGCGATTCCCGTAATCAGGGCCAGCCCCAGTGAGAAACTGAAGACGACGCCATCAATGCCGACGTTGTCGAGGCGAGGAATGTCCGGAGGCGCCCAGTGTACCAGCAACGACGTCCCAAGGACGCCAAGGAGGAATCCGAGCGCGCCACCAGCGAAGGCGAGCAGCAGTGCCTCAGCCACCAGCTGCCTGACGATGCGACCACGTCCCGCACCCATTGCCGCACGAACCGCGATCTCAGTGTCGCGTGCCGCCGTTCGCGCCACCATCAGGCCCGCGACGTTCGCGCAGACGACGAGCATGACCAGACCGACGGCGCCGAGCAGTATGTACAGCGGGCGCCGATAATCCCCGATAATCGATTCCTGCAGTGATTGCGCGAACGCGGTGTACCCCGCGTTATGCCTTGGATCGCGCGCCTCGGTCAACTTCGCGATGCGCGCGACATCTTCGTTGGCCTGCGCCAGGGTTACCCCTGGCTTGAGCCGCGCCATCACCCTGAGCCACCGCGCGCCCCGCTCTGCATCAGTGAACTCCTCCGGCGCGAAGTGTGTGGTCATCCACAAGTCGCGACCGGCCGGAAACGCGCGTGTCGCCGAAACGATCCCCACGATTTCTACAGGCTGTCCGTCGAGGCGCAGCCTGCGACCCAGTATCCCGGGATCGCCACCGAAGCGGCGTTGCCAGAATGCATCCGACAACACAGCTCGAAGCGGTGCATCAGGACGCTCTTCTCCGCTGACGAACGCACGCCCCGACACTGCGCGAACTCCGAGCAGGTCGAACCAGTTGTCACTGACGCGCGCCACTTCCAGTCGTTCCGGCTCCCCGTCCCCACTGAGATTGGCGGTAGTTGAATACCAGGCAGCGACTCCGGTGAACGAAACGGTCTGCGCACGAAAGTCCCCGAAGTCAGGCACGGAAACCGCCGTCGCGCCGAGTCGCTCGCTGCGTGAAATAATGCGCAGCAGATGATCGGGTGCCTCGAACGGAAGCGGGCGAAGGATGATTCCACGCACAGCGCTCATGATCGCGGTGTTCGCACCGATCCCGATGGCGACGGTCAGGATTGCGATGGCGGCGAACAACGGATTCCGGATGACCTGTCGAAGCGCAAAA
>DATMBT010000341.1:0-13802 GCA_035559475.1 Gemmatimonadaceae bacterium | reverse complement strand
ATACCACCGAGGACCCGCTCTGCGCTCCCCACTGCTGTTCGCCATTACGCAACGCGCCATGCGGGCAGCGAACTTCGGGCTCCGTGGCCGAGGTCGCGAAGGCATGGCCGCGGCACCGACGGCCGAGGAGTTCGTTCGCATGTATGACGGCGCCGCAAACCCCATCGGGAAGGCGTACACGACGCCAGAATTCCGTCGCGCCTTCGAGAAGTTTTCTTCGGCGACGTCCCGCCGCTACTTCATTCCGCTGATGGCAGGAATGGGTGCGATGCCGGCTCCGTTGCGCCGCGGGATGACCAGGGCGGGACTGATGGTGCTCGTCGTCGCGCACAAGTAGCCGACCGATACTCCAACGCGCGAAGCCCCGTCTGGCGGCGCGGGCAAGAGCCAACTGGCTCCCATCTCCTCGCTGGCGTAATTCTCAAGAACAAACGGGGAGCCCTTTCGGACTCCCCAATACCGTCGACGGACGACCTGACTCACTCGTACCGCAGCGCCTGGATGGGGTCCAGGGTAGCCGCTCGGCGTGCAGGCCAGACCCCGAACACCAGGCCGACCGCGGCCGAGAACCCGAAGGCCAGTCCGATCGACTGCGGCGCCACTTTCGTGGTCCAGTTGAACGTGCGGTTCAGGAGTTCTGCCCCACCGGTGCCCAGCGCCACTCCAATCGCGCCGCCGAGCAGGCAGAGGACCACCGCCTCGATCAGGAACTGGAAGAGGATATTCAGTCGCGTCGCGCCTAACGCCTTCCGCACCCCGATCTCGCGCGTGCGCTCGGTGACGGACACCAGCATGATGTTCATGATGCCGATGCCGCCGACCAGGAGGCTGACGGCCGCGATCCCGGCGAGCAGCAGCGTGAAGACCTGCGTGGTCTCCGCCAGGTTCGTCAGGAAGTCGGACTGGTTCCTGATCTGGAAGTTGTCGGGACGATTGGAACGCAGCTTGTGCTCGCGACGCAGGATCTTCTGGATGTCCGCCATGGCCAGCGGAATCCCGTCCTCGTTCTTGGCCAGCACGCCGATTTCCTGAAGGCGGTCGTTGCCGAAGATCCGGAACCGCGCCGTCTGGATCGGAATGAGGAGCTGTTCGTCTGGATTACCGAAACCCGTGCCCGATCCCTTCGATGCGAGCACGCCCACCACTGTGAACTGGATGCCGCGGATGCGGATCGGTTCACCGATGATCGCTTCCGGACTGGGCACTTCGAGGTTCGTCAGTACCGCCGGGCCGATGACCACGACGCGTTGCTTGGTCATGTCCTCGGCCGGCGTGAACATCCGGCCGTATTCGACCTTGTAGTTGCGCACCTCGAGGTAATTCGACGAGGTGCCGAGCACGCGCACGTTGGTGTTCCTGTTCTTGAACTGCACCTGGAAGTTGCGCGACATCTGCGGCTGCACGGCCGCGATGTTGTTGCCGCGGTCCTCCAGCGCAACGGCGTCCTTCATGGTCAGCGGTGCGCGGTCCGCCTCGGAGGCGAAGCCGCCGCCGGTGCGTTGCTGCCCGGGCTGGACGGTGAGTAACGTGGTGCCCAGCGACTTGATACGGTCGTTCACCTGCTGCTGCGCGCCATTGCCGAGCGCGATCATGGCAATGACGGCCCCGACGCCGATCACGATGCCAAGCATCGTGAGCATCGAGCGGAGCTTGTTCGCCCGCAGCGCGCCTAACGCGACCCTGATGATTTCACCGAACAGCATGGCGTCCTCCTACTGGCCGCGGCCGGGCCCGCGGCCGGGCCCGCCGCCACCGGCCGCTCCACCAGCGGGCATGCCGGGCATGCCGCCGCGGCCACGCATGCGGGCCAGGGCAGAGTCACGAGACGCCTGCATGGCCAGTGCCGTCAGCAGCAACACCTGCTCGCCTTCCTGCAGTCCGCTGACGACTTCGGTGTAATCGAGGTCGCTCATGCCGATGCGCACGACGCGCGGCGCAAACGTGGTGCCGTTCGCGATGTAGACCAGCGCCGGCCGGGCCATCTGGCGTCGCGGAGACGCCTGGCTCACCGGAACGTCCATGCCGGCCATGAGTGCCGCCGCATTGTTGCCACCACGGCGCCCCCCGCGCCGGCCACCGGTTGCGCCGCTGTTCTCGCCGCCATTTGCGGTCTGGGTGTTCCCCCCGGGCGTCGTGGCGCCACCGGCGCGATCACCGCCGCGCCCACTCCCCTGACGCCCACGGAACTGGCAGGCGCGTGCCACCTGCGCATCGAGTCCCAGCGACTTGTAGATCGAGTCGGAGATCGCGCGAGACTTCTGCTGGTCGATCTCGCCGCCCTGCACACGACTGCGCAATCCCTGCAGCGTCGTCTGCGCAGTCGGCGCCTTCGCAAAGGCGTCGGTCACCTGCTTGCACTGTGCGTCGGTCACTTCAGGCATCTGGAAGCCCTGGCGACCGCCCTGGCTGCCGCCCTGGCTTCCGCTCTGCGCCACGGTCGTGAGCGCGACGTCGCCGCGTGACACCACACCGTTGCCGCCACGTCCACCGCGGCCGCCGCCATTGCTGGCTCCTTCACCGTTACCGTTAGGCGGGCCGTTGCCATTCGGGCTGCTGCCGTTCGGGCCATTGCCGCCGCCACCACCCATGGCGCGCATCTGCTCCTGCACCGAGGCGACGACACTGTCAGGGTTGAGGCCGACCAGCTTTGCCGTCGCCGCCGCTTCGCGGGTCTGGCGGACGGCGTCGTTCGGCACTGAAAGCACATCCTCGCGACGCTCGACCAGCACGGTGACTTCGCCGTTCATGCCCGGCTTGAGCAGGCCTTCACGGTTGTCGAGCGTGACGAGCACCGGGAACATCGTAACCGAGGACTGCACCACAGCAGACGGCTCGATCTTCTCGACCGTGCCACCGAAGGGGCGGTCCGGGAACGCATCCACGGTGACGGTGGCCGGCTGCCCGGGGACCACGGCCCCGATGTCCGTTTCATTGAAGAGCGCGCGAACCCTGACTTTCGTGAGGTCGGCCATCTTGAGCAGGATGGTGCCGCCGCTGGCGCTGTTGGTCGCCGACGCGATGACCTGACCTAACGAGACCGGCTTTTCGATGATGGTGCCCGCCACCGGCGCCGAGACGACGGCCTCCTCGACGCGCTGCTTCGCGATGTCGACGGCCGACCGGGAGCGGATCTCCGCGGCGATCGAGTTCGCGTAGTCGAGCTGCGCGGACTCGTACTCCTGGGCGGTGATGATCTTGTCCGCGAACATCTTGTCGTTGCGCTCCTTCTGCGCCTTCGACACCTCGAGCTTGGCCTTCGTGGCCGTGAGGTCGGCTTCCGCCTGGGCCAGCTGCTGCTGGACGTCACGCGGGTCGAGCTGGATCAACAGCTGACCCTTCGTGACCAGGGACCCGGTCTCGACGGTCATCTCGGTGATCTGCCCCGAGGATTTCGACTTCACCTCGATGACGTTGATCGGCTCGACCTGGCCGGAGGCGGTCGCTTCCGACACGATGGTGCGGCGCGTAACCGCTGCCGTTTCGATCGGAAGCGTTTGCTCCTTCTCGCGGCGGCAAGCCGCCGCGGCGAGCAGGATAAACCCGAGCACCAGTCGTGACCGGCCCCGGCGATAAGGCGCCGCACCGAAGCGGGCGATGGTAGGCATCGAAGTGTTCACTGAAGTAATTGAAGGCGTTGGTTACCGGATCTCGCGCCCGAGCAATTGCTCGATCTGTGCCTTGGCGATGCGCACCTGATAACGGGCGTTCACGAGGTTGAACCGGGCGGTGTTCAGCTGGCTCTGCGTCGTCAGCAGCTCCAGCTGCGTGGACGCGCCCAGCGAGTAGCGCTGCTGCTGCACGCGAAGATCTTCGAGCGCTGCTTCCAGCGACGCTTGCTGAATGCCGATGCGCGCCTGGGCGAGGCGGAGCTGGCCGACGTATTGGACCAGTTGCTGCCGCGCCAGCAGTTGCGCATCGCGCAGGGAGGCGCGGGAATTCATTTCAGAAATCCGTGCGCGCTGGATGGTTTCTTCGCGTCCCAGACCGTTGAAGATCGGGACGCTCATCGACAGCGAGAACGACTTGTTCTGCAACGTGCGACCCTGCCACAGCTGGAAGTCCGAGTCGGACATGTTGTTCGTCAGCCCGTAGCTCGTCGAGATCGTCGGGAAGTAATCCGTTCGCGACGATCGCACCGACGCACTCGCCGCTGCGACATTGGCTTCCGCGGCTCGCAGCGCCGGGGAGGTCAGGAGGTAATCGACAAGTTCCGCACTGTCCGCGTTGATCGGCGGCAATGCCGTGTCGGCTTCAGCAGCCGTGACGATGATATTGATGCCGACCAGTCGTGTCAGCGCGACGTTGGCGTTCTGAAGGTCGTTCTCCGCGCTGAGCACGGCGAGCTGCTGGTTACCCACCGCGATCAGGGCACGAAGTGAGTCAGATCGCGTGGCTGCTCCACTCGCGATTCTCGCGTTCGCCGCGCGCTGGTTCTGCTCCGCCTCAGCAAGGGCGGTCACCGCGGCTGCGCGGCTTTCCCGGGCGGCCAGTGCGGCGTAGTACTGCTGCGACACCGAATACGCCACCGAAAAGTCTGCCGCAACTTCATTGGCTTCGGCCGCCGAAACGTTTGCCTTGGCGACCCTGAGCTGGAAGGCACGGTCTCCGGCGTCGAACAGCAGCCAGCTCGCCGATAGCCTCCGGCTCCAACTCCAGGGCGTGACGTTGTTGCGGGTGACGATGTCGCCCTTCTCGCCAATCACCTGTCCCTGGCCCCATCCCGAGGAGATGCTTCCGCTCAACGTCGGGAGGAAGGATGAATACCGGGTACGGACCGTGGCTTCGTTGGCGTCGATGGCATTCCGCGCCGCAATGGTCTGCGGCGAGTTCCGCCGCGCGAGCTCGATCGCCTCGGGCAGCGTGATGGGACGGGCAGGTGCCAGTGTTACCTGTGCCGAAAGCGCCGCCGGAATGAGCGCGGCCAGAAAGAAATAACGCATTAGTTGTCGTTGTCGCGATTCTTGTTGTTGTTCATTTCCGCCAGCACCTTCTCGAACTCGACGCGTTGCGCCGGGTTGAGCATCGAGCGGATTTCCTCACGCGCACGCTCCTTGATGGAATCGAGCGTCGGTCGCACGGGCGCCATCACGAGGCCCATGTGGCGATTACGGTCGTCGAGGATGGAGTCCAGTCGCCCGCGTTGTGTGACGTCGAGCTCCAGTTGATCAGCGAGCTGCACGCGGCCTGGCTGGTGGGCAATGCGGTCGCGCATCATGACGCGGTCCGCGGTGAACCCCAGGGCGCCGCCAACCAGCACGGCACCCAGGAGGAAGGTGATGGCGAGATTCTTGGACTGTTGCATGCTCACTCCTAACGCGTGATGAGATAGCGCAGGGTGGCCTCGCGCTGGCGTGTCCGTTCGCCGCCGGCGGACTCGATGATCGGCAATTCACTGGGCGAGTCGAGCAATTCCTGCCACGCGGCAACATCCTGCGCCTTCCGCGTTTGCCAGGCGGCAACGCCCGCGACCAGCAGGGCGAGTGCAGCCGCTGCCATGCCTACTCGACTCCACGAGGGGAAATACGACCACCATTCACGCGCGCCTTCGGACGAGATGCGTGCCATGATGCGGCGCTCGAGGAACGCCCAGTATGAGCCTTCACCGGGCGAGCCGTATTCGGCGCGCAATGCGGCGTGCAACTCGTCGTCGCGAGGATCGCGGTCGTCGTCTTTCACGATGTTCATAGATGACTCCGGACTGGACCCAGTTCCTGGCGCAAGCGCGCCCGGGCGTGGTGGAGGTCCGACCGGGCGGTCCCTTCCGGGATGCCTAACATGCGGCCGATCTCCGAGTGCTTGAATCCTTCAATGTCATGCAGGACGATCACGGCGCGTTGCCGTTCGCCCAGCGTCGTCAATGCGTGCCGCAACCGGCGACGCAACTCATCGGACTCGCCAGGATCGCGAAACGGCGATGCGATCGTGTCGGCGAGGGTGTCAGCGTCACGCACCTTCTTGCGACGCGTAATGTCGAGCGCCGCGTTGGCGACGATGCGATGCAGCCACGCGCCAAACGCCTGGTCAGGCAGGAAGCGATCCAGCGCGCGATACGCGTGGAGGAACCCTTCCTGCACCGCATCCTCTGCGTCCTCGTGGGTGAGCACGATAGCGCGTGCCACCGCATACGCCCGCCGCTGGTGCAAGCGCACCAGTTCCGCGAACGCCTCCGTTTCGCCGCGTTGTGCCGCGACGACGAGCGCGTGCTCGCGTTCGCGCGGCGTCTCAGCAGGCACGGCGCGCTCGCGAGCCGGAGCCTCGAAGGCTTCGGGTCCAAGGGGGAGGGCGATGGAGGTCACAATAGGGTTGCGTACTGTCCTCCTGAGAACGCGCTCGCTGGGTGGACCGTTGATGGACTGGTCGCTCACGCTGGAGCCGGCGTAACGCCGCCGAGGCCAAGCAAGTCCGCCCGTGCGCGCATTGCATCAAGCACAAACTGGATGTGTTCCGGAAGGTCGATTCCCAGCGCCGCGGCTCCCTCGACGATGTCCTCGCGGTTGCAGCCCCGGGCAAATGCCTTGTCCTTCATTTTCTTTTGGACGGAACGAACGTCCACGTCGTTAAGGCTCCGTGAAGGGCGCACCAGGGCCGTCGCCGTGATGAGGCCGGTCAGCTCGTCAACCGCGAAAAGAGCCTTCGCCATCAGGGTTTCGCGCGGGACACCGGTATATGTGGCGTGTCCAAGGATGGCCTGGAGCACGGGCTCCGGCACCCCGCGCTCCCGCAGCAGGCGAACCCCCTCTGCCGGGTGCTCGCTGTCGGCGGCGTGGGCGTCGTTAGGCCAGCGTTCGTAGTCGAAATCGTGCATCAGCCCCGCCAGCCCCCAGGCCTCGACGTCCTCCCCAAAGCGTTCGGCGTACGCCCGCATGGCTCCTTCAACAGAAAGCATGTGCTTCCGCAGCGAGTCGCTGGCCGTGTACTCGTGCATCAACGCGAGGGCGTCCGATCTCGAAAGCATCAGTCCTGGAGCAGTCTGGTTGAGAGGCGCTCGCGGCGCCGAGTGAACCAGAGAAGCTACATCAGTCCACCCCTTGGCGAACCGAGCTGCGGGATTAGCGGAACTCCCGGGCGATCCGTCCCACTGCCCGGGCGGCGACGCTCAGAGATCGGCTTGGTGCAACCAGATATCCAATTCGAGCGGCCCTGAAAACCGGCAAATCGGCCTTACTGTCGCCGATGTAGTCGAACTCTTTACACTGCAACGAGTTGCAAATGTGGACGGCTTTTCGTGCCCCTTTGAGGTTCGACACATCGTCGGTCGCGACAAAACCGTCAAAGAGACCCAGGTACCGGACCACCGATTCGGCCACCAGACGGTGCGCGGCGGTTGCCAGAAAGATTTTTCGGCCGCGCTCCCGCTCCTCCCTCAGGAAACCGAGCACTTCGGATCGCCATCGGAGCGACGACGGATCCGGTACGTGTCTGCGGGCGATGTAGCCCTTCAGGTTCGCCCGGCCACGCAACAGTGCGAAGGGCAGGACAAAGAGGGTCCACGGTGTCGAACGCGCGAGGTGGCGCACCGAAATGACGAGTGTGTCCCCGTCGATCAGTGTTCCGTCGAGGTCGACACACAGTGGCGGCTCGGCGGGCCGGGGTTCTGTCATGGCTCCCACGGCTCCACCGACACGCCGTTCACTCTGATGACGTTACTTCGCCGCCTCGGCGTGTGATTCGGCGCCCGCGAACTTCGTGTTCGTCCACTGGACGATGCCGTAGGCAAAGAGAAAGAGGATGATGCTGGTCACGATCATGCCGACGAAGGCTGACCGCTTGTCTGAATGCTCGAGTTCCGACATGTCTGGCGAGGGAGGGGTTTTCAGTCAACGCGGGCGGACGTCAGTTCATCATTCTGCTTGATGTCGGGCAGGAATTCGAGCCCTTCGACAATGCGTCCAAAGACCGTGTGGACGCCGTTGAGGTGCCGGGTGTTGGCCTCGTTCAGCACGAGAAAGAACTGGCTTCCCCCGGTGTCCTTGCCGGCATGCGCCATGGAAAGTGACCCGACGGCATGCTTGTGGGGATTCCCCGCTGTTTCGCACTTGATCTTGTAGCCGGGACCACCGGTGCCCACGGGTCCCTTGGCGTGCTCGCCCCCTCGGGAATAGGGGTCGCCGCCCTGAACCACGAAGTCCTGGATGACACGATGGAATCGCGTGCCATCATAAAAGCCGCTGTTGGCGAGCTTCTCAAAGTTGGACACGGTGCCGGGGGCGTCCTTGTCGTACAACTCGGCGACCAGCGTGCCCTTGGACGTTACGATAGTTGCTTTCTTCATAGTCGCGTTTGGAAAGTGAAGCAGGCGGAGACGGTTCTGCGCGGTCCGAAAATCTAGTCCCCGGAAGGCAGATGGCGGATGGCAGACGGGAGATAAACTGCGGAGCGATCACATCTGGGCTGATCCGTAAGGCCTTTGCCCGACCTCCGCAATCCGCCATCTGCCATCTGCCATCTGCCATCCGCCATCCGCTCCTCAGACCTTGAACGCTGACGGGCAGATCGTGGCCAGGGTGCAGTCGCCGCATCGCGGGCGTCGCGCGTCGCAGACCCGCCGGCCATGCCAGATGAGCAGGTGGGACAGGAGCGTCCAGCGATCGCGCTCGTAGAGTTCCATCAGGACCCGTTCGATTTTCTCAGGCTCGGTCTCACTCGTTAGGCCGAGCCGCTTGACGAGGCGCTGGACGTGTGTGTCCACCACGACGCCGGCGTTGATGCCGCAGGCGTTGCCGAGGACCACGTTGGCGGTCTTGCGTCCGATGCCGGGGAGCTTGACCAAGTCGTCCATCGACGGGGGCACCTGTCCCCCGTGCCGCTCGACGACGGCACCCGCCATGGCGATGAGGTTCCGGGCCTTGTTGCGGAAGAATCCCGTGCTGCGAATGATTTCCTCGAGGTCTTCCTGTCGTGCCGCGGCGAGGGAATTGGCGTCGGGATATTTCGCGAACAGCACGGGCGTCACCATGTTGACGCGCCGGTCAGTGCACTGGGCGCTGAGGATGGTGGCGACGACGAGCTGCCAGGCGTCCTGGAAATCCAGTTCGCAGTGCGCGTCCGGGTAGAGCTTCGCGAGTTCCTCGAACACCGAGTTCGCGTGAGCGCGCGCGGTCGCGGGATCGATGCGCCTGGGCTTGGCGCTGCGTTTTTTTGCTGCTTTCTGCGTTACCGGGATTGCGGGCTTTTTCGCGGAACGTGGCACCTTTGATGTCGGGGGGCCTGCACGCGGACCTGGAAGGACGCTCGCGCCTCGACCCAGCGAGACGCTCTCGCCGCGCCGCGCCGCTTTTTTGGGGCGGCTCTGCGAGAGCGGTTGCCGCGGCCCCTGACCCTTACGAGCCACGGGACTGTGTGCGTGCCGCCGGTGACTCGCGACGCGCGCGCGCAAACGCAATCACGTCATCCGCGTCGCGCGTGTTCAACACATCCGATGCTTCCAGCCACCCCTTTCGTGCAATGTGGATTCCGAAGTCGAGGAAGGAGAGGCCATCCGGATCATGCGCGTCCGGGCCTACCTCTATGGTGACGCCGCGTGTCCGTGCCAACTGCAGCCACCGCCAATCAAGATCCAGCCGATGCGGGTCGCAATTCAGCTCGAGCGCGACGCCGGTTTCGGCGGCGACTTCAATCACCGCTTCGATGTCGATCGGGAACGGCTCGCGTGTCAGCAACAGTCGTCCCGTTGGGTGGCCGAGGATCGTCAGGCGCGGGTCGCTCATGGCCTTGAGGATGCGTTCCGTCATCTGTGCACTCCCCATGCTGAACCGCGAGTGCACGGAACCTATCACGTAGTCGAATCGATCGAGCAGGTCGTCGCCATAGTCGACGGTGCCGTCAGCAAGGATGTCGGCCTCAATGCCCTTCAGCACGCGGAAGCCCTTGAGCTCCTGATTCAATGCATCGATCTCGTCGTGCTGGCGAAGCACGGCGTCGCGATCGAGCCCGCCGGCGTATTGCGCGGATTGTGAATGATCCGAGACGCCGAGGTAATGCCATCCGCGCTGCTGCCCGGCGCGCGCCATGTCGCGAATGCTGGTCGTGCCATCGGAATAATTCGAATGGCAGTGCAACGCGCCGCGCAGATCCTCGAGGCGAACCAGTTCAGGCAGGGTGCCCGCGTCTGCGGCATCGATCTCACCGCGATTCTCACGGAGCTCGAACGGAACGAACGCGAGTCCGGCGCTGCGATACACCGCTTCTTCATCGACGTCCTCTACCACTTTCCCTCTTGAATCGACCAGGCGGTCGTCGCGAATCGCGAAACCGCGCTGTTGAAGGCGATCGATGACCAGTTCGCAGTGTTCCTTGCTTCCGGTCGAGCGCCAGAGCGCAACCGGAAACGACGCCTCGTTGACGCAATACACGTCGGTGCGGACGCCGTTGATCATCCGCAGCGCTACCGCGGGCCCACCGCCGCCGGTGACTTCCTGGACGCCCGACACTTTGGCCAGCGCGCCGGCGACTTCATTCGCGGCTCCCGAGACTGCAACCACGAGGTCGATATCCCTGACAACTTCGGCACTCCGGCGGATCGATCCTGCGATTTCGACCCTGACGACTCCGGGCAGCTTGCCGACCGCTTTCCGCAGTCGCTGAGCTTCTGCGGCCGCCAACGAGTGCAGCAACTTGCCCGATGTTTCGCGAAGGACAGCAATTCCTCGAAGGATCTTCTCCGCTGTCTTCACGCCAAACCCCGACAGTTTCGCCAGGCGGCCATCACGCGCCGCGGCTTCGAGCTCGGCAACCGTTTCGATGCCGAGTCCCGTGTGGAGCTTGTGGATCCTGGTGGGACCGAGACCGGGGACGCGCAGCATCTCAACAAGCCCTGCCGGCGTCGTCTCCCGAAGAAGATTCAGGTAATCGGAGTCGCCGGTTTCGACCAGGTCTGACAGGACCGCGAGCGTGGTGGATCCTATACCCGGCAGTTTGGAGATCTCGCGCGATCGTACCAGCGGAGTGATGTCCTCCTCCTCGAGCCCCTGGACCGTGCGCGCAGCGTGCACAAACGCGCGCACCTTGAACTGGTTCTCGCCGCGGACCTCGAGGAGCAGCGCGATCTCGGTAAGTCTATGAGCGGCTACCTGCGGATCCATTGAATGCAGAGTGCAGAGTGCTGAATGCAGAGCTCAAATCAAATCGTTCTGCAATCTGCAGTCTGCACTCCCAATTCTGCATTCCCCTCAGGTCGCTACGCCGGCGTAGTTGCGGAGCTGTCCGACCATGTCGTGGAGCCGCTGTTCGGTGCCGGCGATTTCATTCGCCGCCTCTTCCACGTCGAGAAGGCCGGCTCGCATGGATGTCGCGACCTTGTTCAGGTAGCGGATCTGGGCCAGGACTTCCTGCGTCAAATGCCGAAGGCCGTTGAATCGGCGCCGGTCCGTAATCGCCCGGCGATGTCGCAGCGTGAGGTCGTGATTGGAGAGTGCGCGAGCGGCGGCCTGGATGTCGTCGCGGCTGCGTCCCGGAATCGTCCCGTGATCGCGCAGTCCTTCGTCCTCTTCCCAATCCGAATCACGGAAGAGCAGGTGTCCGACATGCTCGATTCCGTCGAAGTCGACGCGTACGCTCACGCTGTATGTGCGGCCGTCGATATCGGTCGTCGTGACGAACAGCTCTTCCTCATCCTCTTGCATTGCTGTCATCGTGCGACTCGCTGGTCAGGGTCGTTTCCGCGAGGTACTGCTCTATGGCTGCGAAGAGTGCATCCGGTTGTTCGACGTAGGGCACGTGGCCGCTCGCCTCTAGGACGAGCAACCGAGCACGCATGGCACCAGCAGCTTTTTCGGTCGACTCCAGCGGTATCGGATCGTGCCTCCCGTGGACGAAGAAAGCGGGTATGTGAAGCTTCCCCAGGTCGGGGATGAGGTCGAAGTCACCAAGGCTGTGCCACACCGATTGCTGCACCTTTGCGGTCACCCGGAACGGGGTCAGTTCGCGGGCGGCCTGCGCATTGGCGAAATACGGTGCAACCCCTAGCTCGAACTGGCGCTGCCGCCAGGCGTCAGGGTCAGTCTCTCGCAGGCCGGAGTCGGCCAGGTCCTCACGCATCTCACGGATGGCCTCGCTCCGTTGCCGTCGGGCAAATTCGTCCTCAAACGCCTGGCGCCAGGGGCGGGAAAGGGGTGCAGGGTCCACCAGGACCAGCCTTGCTGGCTCAGGCATTCCGCGGTTCCGGCGTGTCTCGATGGCGTACAACAGCGCCAAAAGCGCGCCCCACGAGTAGCCGACGACAGTCAGGGGCTCGATCCTCAGCTCACGAACGACGTGGGCGAGGTCCTGCACGTGCTGTTGCCAGCTTACCTCCGCCGGGCCTGTCTCGCGCGAGCGTCCTCCCCCACGCTGGTCGTAAAACACCAGGCGATGCTCTTCTGCCAGACGGAGGAACTGTGGAAGGAGGTAGTCATGGTGAGCACCTGGCCCGCCGTGGAGTACTAAAGCGGGCGGCGCTGACGTCGGACCGTATTCGCACCAGTACAGCGGTACCGTCGTGGTAGCCGTGTGGCCTGATGAACGGGGAGGAGGAATTGGTGAGGGCATGGATGTGTATCACCGCCCGTTTGTGGTGAACATGTGTAACAATGGGCCCCGTTTATCACGACCAGCATACAACGGATTAGCTCTACCGGGCAGAAACTCGATCGCACGCTGGCCGACCGCCGTCGCGGCTGGATAGCTTGCCATGGTGACTTTACGAGACGAAGGAGGATTCATGCGATTGGTCCTGGGAAGCGTGATCATCACTCTGCTCGCAGCCGAGGTGGCATTCGCGCAAGCGGATCCGGATCGTTCGGTGAGCGGTTCAGGGATACAGGTGAAGGGATGGCAAGGTCGCACTGACCGCTCGGAGCAGAAGATCGGCGACGTCAAGTTCGTCCAGATGGGGACCGGATATCACCTGACGAACGGGCCCCACGCCATTGTCTGGAATAACGGGAACCGGGCCACGGGCGACTATACGGTGAAAGCCCGCCTGACGAAGACACCAAAGAGCACGTCCTCGCACGAAGAGTCCTACGGCCTCTTTATCGGGGGGTCTGACCTCAACGGCGGCAAGCAGAACTACCTCTATTGCGTCGTCTTCGGGTCGGGGAACGTGATGCTGCGCCACCGCGCCGGCGGCGACACGCATACCCTGCTTGGCAAGACGGCCAACGCAGCCGCGTCAAAAATGGGTGAGCGCGGGGCGACCGATGAAATTGCCATGTGGGTGCGTAGCGGACGGGTTGGCTGCTCCGTGAACGGGACGGAGGTCTTCTCGGCTGCGGCAGCGGACATGGTCGGGCCGGGGAAGCTCGTCTCCACGGATGGCATTTACGGGATCAGGGCCAGCCATAACCTCGACCTTCACATCGAGGGTCCGACGGTCACAAAAAACTGACCTTTCCGTCCCGAAAATTGGCGTTTCCCAAGGCGGGTGTGGCGCGTCTCCTTTTATCAGGGAAAACGCGTTTCACCCGCTCCCACTTACCGGATGGAAGACGTCTCACCGTTCGTCAGTCATTTCGCCCGACTGGTCTGGTTGCTGGCCCATCGGCCCACTGATCTCGACGAGCAAAAAGAAACGCTTCGGCAGGCATCGATGCAGCTCTCGGCGCACACGCAGGCGGTCATCCTGCGTGACATTACCTTCGCCGCTGCAGCCCACATGAACGATTCGGACGAAAACTCCGTCGGCGTTCGTGAACTGGCGATGCGAATGACGGCACATTCCGTACGGCTGCTCGAGTTCGAAATTGCGGTGCCCGTCCGGGAGGTACTCGAGATTGCCCGTGCAATTGCCACGGATCCGGCAACCGGTGATGAAGGCGCCAGCT
>DATMBT010000340.1:0-6331 GCA_035559475.1 Gemmatimonadaceae bacterium | reverse complement strand
CGGAGAAGGCAAACCACTGGTCCGCGGGTGCCAGGGGCGCGTGGGCGCCGAAAGACTGGCTCGGGCTCAATGCAATCATCGAGGCCGGTCGGATCGACTCCCCGACGGCGGGCGACAAATCGCTGACGGAGTTTGGGCTGCAGGTGGGCTTCGACTTCGAGCATCTGTGGAGTTTTCCAGTCGGCACGTCACTCGCCTGGCGAGAACAGGCAGGACCCGGGCGTCGCGGTGAATTCAGCGGCAGTTTCCGGAGTTACGAGCTGGGCCTTTTCTACACCGGCTCGGAGCACTTCACGATCGGCACTGATTTCTTCTGGCAGCGCGTGCTGGTGGAGCGCTCGGTGTTGCCCGAGCTGGACGCGGTCCAGTTCCGCCTGGTGACCCGGCTCGAATTCTGACGTGGCGGGAGCGAGCGCGAGGCTTCGGGTACGCACAGGTGTTGCGGGTGATCAGTTCGCTGTCGCGCGTGCTAGCCGTTAGGCAGCGCAGCGCGCTCGAGCGCAGCGTATCCCTTAGGTGCCAATGCGAAAGCGGCATCCACGATATATCCTGTGGAAGCGGGTACACGCTCCGGTGGATGGGTGTCGCCCGCGCGTGGTCAACCGTGCCAAGGTGACCGTTCCCGTTCGCGAATGGGCGCCGGCCGACGTTCATCGTATTGCCGCAGGAGGGGCGATCGATCATGGAACCTAACGAACGGAACTACTCTCGCCGCGCCGTGACCCGTGAGGACGACCGGCAGGAGCGCATCCGGTCGCGGCGGGAGGCGTCGCTCCGGGGGCCGTCGCTCGACGAGGCATCGATCGGGGAACTGGTCGATCGCATAACGAGCGACGCGTCACGGCTGGTCCGGCTCGAGGCGACGCTCGCCCGTGCCGAGGTGAAGGAAGCCCGGACCCGGGTGAAGGAGATGGCGACCAGGTTCGCGATTGCGGGCGCTCTCGGCGTATCGGCGGCGGTCGCCCTGTCGGCATTCCTGGTGATCGCGCTCGCCCAGGCGATCAACTCGTGGTCGGCCAGCGCCCTGATCGTCGGGGTGGCGCTGCTGGTGGCCGCGTGGGTCCTGGGCCGCGCGGGACTGGCCCGCGTCGCCGATGGGAAGGTCGGGTTA
Organism: Gemmatimonadaceae bacterium; assembly: GCA_035559475.1. Lineage (GTDB taxonomy): Bacteria > Gemmatimonadota > Gemmatimonadetes > Gemmatimonadales > Gemmatimonadaceae > JABWBJ01. Next base: position 5,220 of record DATMBT010000340.1, on the reverse strand, counting down.
CCCCGGACGGCCGCGTCGCTGGCGGAGGGCGCGCGCTGGGGAAAGGAAGAACTGCGCGCGTTCAAGCGCGAATTCACCGCCTAACGCGGAGGACAACATGGCCACTCGAAACAGCGGCGGGACTGAGGGAACACGGGGCAGTGCATCACCACCAGCCGTGAAGGACCAGGGGGCGAGGAAAGGCACGGGCGACATCGCGGCCCAGGCGGAATCCCGGATCGAACGGGGCAAGCAGGACGCAGCCGTCACGTTGAACAGCGTCGCCACCAGGCTTCGCCAGTCCGGCACACAACTGCGTGATGAGCAGCAGGATTTCGCCGGTGAATACGTGCAGCGCGCCGCGCAGCAGATAGAGCGCGCAGCGAACTACCTGCAAACCGCTGACCTTCGCGAGATCGTGGACGAAGTCGAGAGCTTCGCCCGTCGGCGGCCGGCGGTATTCATCGGTGGCGCATTCGCCCTCGGCCTCCTCGCCTCCCGGTACCTCAGCAACTCGCGCGGCACGAACCGGATGGACGCCGAGCAGTCGCGCTACCTGGACCGGGAAGTCCCGCCGCCAGTGTCCATGGAGCCAGGGCGGGCTCCGCCGTCCAACCCGTGGCGGGAGCCACTATGAGCACACCGAAGGAACTCTCGCAACCTGACGATTACCGGCGCGCGGGCTCCGCGGGCGAGGACGACGAACCTTCACCCGGCGCTATTCGCGCGGAAATCGAACGCACCCGGGATCGTCTCGGAGAGACCGTCGAAGCCCTGGGCGCACAACTCAATCCATCGCACCTCAAGCAGCGCGTGAAGGACAGCGTGCGTGAGGCCACCATCGGAAGGGTCCAGTACATGGCAAGCAATACCAGAGAGCGGATCACCGAGACCGGCCGGGGTCTCGCGCAAACCATCCGCGATAATCCAGTGCCGGCGGCTCTCGCGGCGACCGGCATCAGCTGGCTGCTGTTCAATCGTAGTGAACGCACCTCGGGCCCCCGCTCCGTGCGGCGCCTCGCGGATGAAAGCGAGGAGAATTGGCGGCGCCGCGAACTCCGGGAGCGTGCACAGGAATTCCGCGACGATGTGCGCGAGCGCTACGACTACCGCGAGGACGCGGGTCAGCGTGCGCGGGAGTTTCGTGAGGAACTGGGCGAGCGCGCCCGCGAGATACGCGCCGGCGGGCATGAAGTCGCCCGGGAGTTCTCCGATGACCTGGGTGAGCGCGTGAGGGAATACCGGGCCGGACGCGAGTCCGCTGAGGAGGCGGGCGTCCGCTCCAGGGAGTTCCGGTCGAGCGCCCGTGAAAAGGCCGAAGCCCGTTCGGGCGCGCGCGAGTTCAATGAAGAAGCGCATGAGCAGGCCGGCGAGCTGCGTGAGCGTGCTCGCGGACTCGCCGAGAATGTCTCCGAGAAAGTCCAGGGACTGACTCGTCAGGCAGACGACACCGCGCATCGCGTGGCCGACAAGGCCCGCGCAACCAGCGAACGCGTGGCACGGAAGGCCAGGCAGGCGCGTGCACGCGTGGCGATGCAGGCGGCCGCTGCCAGTCGTCGCGCGCGTGAGTCGGCCGTGAACACCGCGCACCGGGTCGAAGACCGGTATCGCGAGGCACCGATCGGCATGGGCGCGCTCGCGCTGGCCGCTGGCCTGGCCATCGGGTTCACGATGCGTCAGTCGCGCGGACAAAACGCCCGACTCGGCGCACGGGGCGAGAGCCTGAGGGAGCGCGCACGCGAGCGGATCAGCGAGGCTGGACAACGGATCGAAGGCGCGGTTGGCGAAGCACGGTCACTCGCGCGCGACCGGGAGGAAGGCCTGGGCGGATAATCCCCGGCGGATCCCTGCGACCGCACGGGCATAAGGGCGTCGTCGAGACCAGATCTCGTTCGGCGCCCTTGTGCGTTGTCGCGCCGGAAGCGATTTCCACGCATGCACAACATCCTCGGCGGCATTGGCAACACGCCCCTGGTCGAGCTGAAAAAGGTCGTGGCCCCCGGCTCTGCGCGCGTGCTCGTGAAGCTCGAGTGGGCCAACCCGACAGGCAGCATGAAGGACCGGATGGCGAAGACCGCCATCGAGCGGGCCGTGGCCAGCGGCCGCTTGCCCCCGGGCGGCACGGTCGTCGAATACACCGCCGGCACGACCGGCATCTCCCTCGCGTTTGTCTGCGCCGCGATGGGTCACCCGATCGAAATTGTCTTCTCGGACGCTTTCAGCGAGGAGAAGCGGCGGACCATGCAGGCGTTTGGTGCCCGCGTCACCGACGTACCCAGCGAGGGCGGCAGGATCAACGCGACGCTCATCAAGGCCATGATCCAGTGCGCGGAGGACATCAGCCGGCGACCGGGGCACTGGTTCTGCGACCAGCTCAACAATCCCGATGCGAGCGACGGCTATCTCGCGTTAGGCCAGGAAATCTGGGACCAGTCGGCCGGCCACGTCCAGGCGTTCGTGCATTCGGTCAGCACGTCGCACTCGATTCACGGCGTCACACGCGCGCTCTGGAAACACAACCGCCAGATCCGGATCGTGGCGGTCGAACCGGCGGAATCGGCGGTCCTGTCCGGCGGGCCCTCCGGTTCGCACAAGATCGAGGGCATCGGTATCGGATTCGTGCCACCCCTGTGGAAGCCTGAACTGGTCAACGAACTGCAGCCGGTTTCCACCGACGAGGCGAAGGCCATGGCCCGGCGCCTGGCGAGCGAGGAAGGAATCTTTGCCGGCACATCATCGGGCGCGAACGTGGTTGCCGCCATCCGCGTGGCGCGTGCGCTCGGCCCCACGGCAACCGTGGCAACGATCATCGTGGACTCGGGGCTGAGATACCTGAGTACCGACGTCTATCGGTGAGTTGAAGGGTGGGACGGCAGAAGGCGGAGGGCGGATGGGAGATACGCTCCGTTCATCCGCCTTCCGCCATCCGCCTTCCGTTACCTAACGCGGATGCGCTGCCGAGTCATTCACGTTGAGCGAGCGAATCATTCGGGTGCACACCTGGTCCATGATCGCTGCATCACGGGCCGGTACGATACAGACCGCGTAAATGACGTGATTGTCCGGCAGGCCCCTCGTGTACACGGTGACACGTTCGTCCTCACCGGTAACCGGCGAACGTCCACTCAGCAGGACCGAATAGCCGCGTGCGCCGTCAACCACTTCGGGTACGGCTGAGCCGTTGGTCGCCGAGAGGTACGAATTCGAGGTCAGTAGCTGGCGCACCAGGTCATCAGTCGCGTCCTCCAGGAAACCGCGCGGCCGGGTGTTCCGGTCCTCGAACGGCGAATAGTTGCGCTGGAGGCTCTGCTCCCAGCGATCCGTTTCGCCGTTGAATGGCGCGTAGTGATTGACAATGGCGCCATACACCATGTTCGGCTGTCCATTACTCAGCGTCACGACACCACCGTCGGGCGCCATTGAAACCGCGTAGCCCGACGGGTACGTCTTCCAGTTCGACGGATAGTTGATGGTGAAGAAGCCGGCCGCCTGCGAAAACCGCGCGAACGTCGACGCTGGGGCCGGAATGTTATTGATGGTGACGTTTTCGATCGGTCGCTCCACCGTGCCTGGCGACTCGACCACCGTTTGTGGCGTTGAAGACGCCACCGCCAAACCGCCTAACCGCGCCTGGATATTCGCAAAGCCGCCAACGACCTGCTGCGACCCGCCGCCGAGCGAGGTGGCGATGGTCCGGATCCGGGCTTCACGGTCTGCCGGTGGCGGATGGCTGCTGAAGAACTGTTCGAGCTTGCTGGGATCGCGTCCCTGTTCACTCCGCAGCAGGGCAAACATGGTCGCCATCGCGACCGGGTCGTATCCGGCCTTGGACATGATCTCCGCGCCTAACGCGTCCGCCTCGAGCTCGTCGGAACGGCTGAACTTGAGGAACGCCGCGTTGAGTCCGAATCCACCCACGGCCTGGACGATCTGCCTCGTACTGCCACCACCCACCAGGCCGCCGAGGATGCTCAGGCCGGCCTCGCCGAGGTAGGCCTTCGAAGCCTGCTCGGTGCCGTGGCGCAATACGACGTGTGACATCTCGTGCGCGAGCACGCCGGCGAGTTCTGCTTCACTGCGCGCGGTGGTGATCAGGCCGCGATGCACGTACATCGGCCCGCCGGGCAGTGCGAACGCGTTCACTTCACGCGCGTTCACCGCCTTGATGGAATACGGGTACTTGGGTCCCGGCGCCACCGCGGCCAGGCGCGAGATGACCCGCGTCAGGTACGAGGTCGTGCGCGAGTCGTTGAGGATGGGCACCTGCCGCTCCACTTCCGTGGCGGACTGGCGACCCAGTTCAACGTCCTGCTGAACCGAAAACAGGTTGAAACCGGAAGGCGAACGCTTGATGGCAACCTGCGCCGCCAGCGGTTGCGACATTGGCACGGCGATCACCGCGCCCGCGAAGATGATCGCGGTGGCAATCCGGCGTGCCGGGCTCGTCATCATCATGGCTGACTCCATGCTCGAGGTACGTGTAGACATAAACGTGTTGTACCCCGAGGCACGGGTCTGGAGCGCTGGTCGCAAGTTACGAGTTCGCCTTACACCGCCGGCTAACGGCCATCGGATCGCGGAAAGGTGGAAGGCAGAGAGCGGTATGATCTGCCATCCGCCATCCGCCTTCCGCCTTCCGCTGTCCCTACCGCCTAACGGTGAGCTTCCGCGTACCCGCGGACATGCCGTCGAGCATGATCTCGACCGTGTAATCACCAGTTGGCCAGCCACCGGGCTTCACGAGGTGAAACTCCGTGACCGACGACGGCCCGGCTTGAACCGTCTGCGTCGATGAGTCGACCACCTGTCCATCCTGGAACGTAACCAGGGTCTTCAGCGTCGAGCTCGGCGTTGCGTTCGCAGTGACCACTGCGATGTACAAGGTGTCCCTGGGGGCGAACACGCTCGCCGTGTCGACGACCCGCTTGTTGGCGTCAAGGTGCTTTCCCGTTTCAATGGTTGTCACCGATGCCATCGGCGGCGCTGGCGCTGGAGCCGCCACCGCGGAATCAGCAGGTGGCTCGTCCTTCTTGCCGCATCCATTCAGGGCGAGCGCGGCAACGGCGACAATCGCCAGTGAGAATCGCGGATATGTCATCATGGCCTCCTCTCTTCCGTGGGAATCCTGAGGACCTGACCAGGATGGATCAGGTCGGGATTCGTGATCTGGTCGCGATTTGCCTCGAAAATCTCCTTCCACTTCCGGCCGTCGCCGAGCTGCATCTGGGCGATCTTCGAAAG